>NZ_JANPGM010000465.1:0-2269 GCF_031423935.1 Chamaesiphon sp. VAR_69_metabat_338 | reverse complement strand
GAATTACCCCTACCCTAATTTAGCTTGGCAAAGATAGTCAATCGCCTTAGATTAATTGTGGCGATCGCTTGTGCCATTCGGTAGACTGCTCGTAGACATGGGCGACTTGGAGCAAGAGATCTTCGCGCAATACATTGCTGAGTAATTGCAAGCCGATCGGCATTCCCTTATCGTCAAAACCGCAGGGGATACTAATTCCAGGCAAACCCGCCAGATTGACGGGAATCGTCATTAAGTCGGAGAGATACATGCTCAACGGATCGGCAGTTTTTTCGCCAGCTTTAAATGCCGTCGTCGGTGCGGTAGGAGTAATTAAGATATCAACTTGACTAAAGGCGGCTTCAAAATCTTCTTTAATCAGCGTCCGCACCTTTTGGGCTTTGAGATAATAGGCATCGTAATAACCCGCCGACAGCGCATAGGTACCGAGCATAATCCTGCGTTTGACTTCTGCCCCAAATCCAGCGGCTCTGGTTTGAGTATACATCGACATCAAGTTGTCAGCTTCAGCTCTAAATCCATACTTGACGCCATCGTAGCGAGCTAGATTTGCTGAGGCTTCAGAGGGAGCGATTACGTAATAGGTGGGTAAGCCATAGCGGAATCGCGGACAAGAAATTTCGCGAACTTCTGCACCGAGAGCGCGAAAATGTTCGATCGCTTGCTGGACAGATGCCGCGACTTGCGGATCTAAACCTTCGCCGAAAGTTTCAGTAATCACCCCGATTTTCAGCCCTTTAGGTAAGTCTGGGGTGAGTAATTGGGAATACTTAGGAATCTCGATCTTAAGACTGGTGGAATCTTTGGGATCGTAACCGGCGATCGCTTCAAGCAGAATTGCCGCATCTTCTACCGTCCGCGCAAAGGGGCCGATTTGATCGAGGGAGGAAGCATAAGCTACCAGACCGAATCGCGATACCAGTCCATAGGTCGGTTTTAGCCCCACTACGCCACAAAAAGACGCTGGTTGACGAATAGAGCCACCAGTATCGGAACCGAGCGATACAACGCATTCTGAACCCGATACGGCTGCTGCGGAACCGCCGGAAGATCCGCCTGGTACTCTTTCGAGATCCCACGGATTGGCGGTGACTTGATAAGCTGAATTCTCGGTCGAACTGCCCATGGCAAATTCGTCGAGATTAGTTTTGCCCAAGGATACCGCGCCTAAATCTTGGAGCTTTTGGGTAACGGTGGATTCGTAGGGTGGCACGAATCCCGCCAAAATCTTGGAACCGCAAGTAGTTGGAATCCCTTGGGTACACATATTATCTTTGAGCGCGATCGGAATCCCCGCCAGCAATGGGATGTCTTCACCAGCGGCAATTTTGGCATCTACCGATCGAGCTTGGGCGAGGGCTTGCGTCGGCGTGGTACACAAGAAACTCCGCAGTTTGGGTTCGAGTTGGTTGACTCGCTCGATCGCTTCAGTGGCGATTTCTACTGCCGATCGTTGTTTGGTAACTAGCTGATGATGCAACTCGCGAATAGATGCCATGTGAAGAGGGGATAGGGGATAGGGGATAGAGAATAGAGATTAAAAAATCTAGGCTAGGAAGTAGATCGAAATTCAAGATCTTAACTATTCCCAAGGCGTATTTGCTTTTGGATTATATCGGTTCTTTAGCCAACATTAGAGATTTGTTCTTACATTTTAGCGATATCCCTATCCCCTATCCCCTGTTCCCTATCCCCTAGCCACTAGCTTAAACACGGAAATTTCTGGACGACAATTAAATCGGGCATAGAGTTTGATCGTGCCGATGCCGCGACTAGTGTATTGAACCATGTCTTTAACTTGATAGCGTCCCAAGGGATAGTTACGCGCCAATTCTGGGAGATAGCCATCATAGAAGGGAATCCGAATTTGGCCGCCGTGGGAGTGTCCGGATAATTGGAGTCCAAATCTGCCAGTAGCGGCAGTTTCATCGGCAAAATCTGGCTCGTGGGCGAGCATAATTGCCGCTCCCGTGGTGGGTAATTGGGCTAATACTCGATCGAGTTTATCTTCTTCGGCAAAGACGTCACCCACGCCAGCGATATTTAATGTAGCGAGATCGCGGTGGATGGTAAAAATGGTATTTTCGAGGAGAACGATGCCAGCTTGTTTGATGGCCGTACGAATTGGTTCGGCATCATTAAAAACATCGTGATTGCCCAAAACAGAGAATATCCCATGACGCGGATTCATTGTGGCGAGGACAGGAGCTAATTCGTGGATGTCTGTCGAACGCCGCAACACATTGTCGTGTTGACCGGCGATTATGTG
>NZ_JANPGM010000464.1:0-2150 GCF_031423935.1 Chamaesiphon sp. VAR_69_metabat_338 | reverse complement strand
TTGCTATGTCCATTGAGAGCAACTGCCACTGGTGCCACTGGTGCCACCGCTCCAGCAATCGGTGGTGCGGCAGCGATCGACTGTCCGCCTAACAATTCTAATTGCCGTGCCATGAGCTGGAGTTGCTGCTGGACGATCGTGGCGATCTCTGGCTGACGCTCGATCGAGACGATCGCTGGTGCTGGCTGGATCGGTTGCGGGGCAACAGGGGTGACAGTATTAGGCTGAATCGGGCTAGGCGAGATCGCAACTGGTGGCGCGATTGTTGGAGCGGTAACAGCTATTACTGGCGCAAGGAAGGCTGCTGGCGGCAATTGGAGATCGATCGATCGGGCGAGTGTCGTCAGGTTCGAGCAGTCTTCCAATAATTGCCGAAAGGTGACTTGGACTTGAAATTTTTTCTTGAGGCTCAAAGCTACTTGCGTCAGCGACAGGGAATCTAGACCCAACTCCAAGAATGTCGCATCCCGCTCGCTCGTGCCGATCTCGACTCCGGTAGTGGCGGTGAAGACTGCGGCGATCTCATCCAGCAATCGGACTTCGCGCGATGGGGGGACAGAGGGAGTGGCTGGTGACGGTAGCATAGGCGTATCGATAGGTATGGGTGGTACAGAGTTCGTTGGTGTAGGCGGATCGATCCAATATTTCTGTCGCTCGAAGGGATAGGTGGGCAAGGGGACGCGCTGGCGGCGTTCTCGGGCGGAGAATTGCGACCAATCGAGATCGACACCAGCCAACCACAGTCGCCCGATCGCTTGGACTAAAGCTGGCCACTCGGCTGCGGGGTCGGTGCTATTGGCCAGGGAGGCGACGGCGATTTGGCGATCGCGATCGATAATCTGCTGCCGAGCTAGAACAGTTGAGGATTGGCGCGGGCCGACTTCCAATAAAACATATCGAGCATCTTGTCGCCACAAGGTTTGAACGCCTTCAGCAAAAAGTACGGGCTGGCGCAGATGATTTGCCCAATAGTGAGGATCGATCGCGAGTGCCTCGGTAATCCAGTCACCAGTGACCGACGAGACAAAGGGCAGTTGGGGTGGCGATAGGGGGATCGTAGCAACCAGCTCGGCAAAAGGTGCGACGATCGGCTCCATCATCGGCGAATGGAACGCATGGGAAGTGTGTAGCAGCTTACAAATTATTTCGGCAGCATCCAATTCTCGCTGCAACTCGACGATCGCTGGCGTAGTGCCAGATACAACACAAGCTACCGGCCCATTAATTGCTGCGATCGAGACTTCAGTTGTCAGTCTCGGTGCGACTTCTGCTGCTGGCAATCGCACTGACAGCATCGAGCCAGCGGGTAAATCCCACATCAATTTGCCGCGCATCGCCACCAGTTTAAGGGCATCGGCGAGCGAGAACACACCGGCCAAACAAGCAGCGACAAATTCGCCGCTACTATGCCCGATCGCCGCAGTAGGTTGAATCCCCCAGCTCTGCCAGAGTTGGGCGAGGGCATATTCGATCGCAAATAACGCTGGTTGGGCATAGCGAGTTTGGGTCAATAACTCACTACTCGCAGCCAGATCCGCTGCATCTGGATACATTAATTCGCGCAGATCGCGCTCTAATAATGGCTGTAAGATTGCCGCACAAGTATCGATCGCTTGCTGAAATACTGGTTCCGATTGGTAGAGTTCCCGACCCATCTGTACGTATTGCGCACCCTGTCCGGGGAACACGAATACCACTCCAGGATTTTGCGCGATCGCTTGACGCGTTGCCGTTGTCAGATGGGGTAAAGCCCCCAGATGGTCGATCGCTTCGGCCAAATTTTGACACTCGATCGCCCGCCGATAAGTGAAGTCCCTGCGCCCTTGCTGGAGCGTAAAGGCCACATCGGCTAAGTTAAGATCGGGATGTTTGTGCAGATACTCTTTGAGATTAAGTGTCTGTTGCTCCAACGCCGTAGCTGTTTTGGCAGAGAGTAAGAGGACTTGATGCGGACGCGCAGCACCAGAAGTCGCGATTTGGGGCGGTTCTTCGAGGATGACATGGGCATTGGTACCCCCACCGCCAAAGGAACTGACTCCCGCCCGACGCGGCGTATCACCACTCGGCCAGTCAACTAATTTATCGTTGACATAAAAGGGACTCTCGGCAAAATCGATGTGCGGGTTGGGACTGCTGAAATTGATACTCGG
>NZ_JANPGM010000463.1:0-2475 GCF_031423935.1 Chamaesiphon sp. VAR_69_metabat_338 | reverse complement strand
CTAAAAACCGCGCTTTCAACTTTCAACTTTTTACGCTGGTTTAACGGTAATTACCCCATAAGCAGTAGGCGATAAATAGTGACGAGCGGCGAGTTGGATGGTAGGAGTATCTAGAGCTTGAATTTGCTGCGGGTAATTGAGAGCTGGGGCGAGACTACCGACTACCGATCGATAATAACCGTAAAGATCTGCACGATCGCTCGGAGTTTCGGTGCCGAAAATATAACGATTGGCAACTTGCCGCCGGATGCGACTGAGTTCGGCATCAGTAACAAGGGTAGTTTGGAGCTGGAAAATATGCTGGGTAATTAGTTGCTCGACTTCGGCTAGATGCTCGCTCGGCAACTGGGCACTCAGGTAAAATAAACCCTGAATCCGGTTGCTCATATTACTCACGCTGATATTATTTACCAGTTGGCGTTCTTCACGTAGTTCCTTAACCAAGCGGGACGTGCGTCCAGAGCTGAGAATCGCGGCCAAAATATCGAGCGGGTATGTTTCGGCCAATTGCGTCAATCCTGGGACGCGCCACACCATAATCAATCTGGCTTGTTGGAGACTCGGATCGATGTGTTCTTTGCGGACGATGCGCGCAAAGGCAGGTTCGGGCGTGGGTTGAGCTTTTCTGCCGACAAATTCGGCGGTCGGGATACTGCCACTTTGAGAGGCAAAACCATCGGAGATGATATCGATTAACTCTTCAACGGGAAGATTGCCAACAGCCACGGCAGTCATGGCAGTCGGCTGATAATTAGTCGCGTGAAAATAGCGCATCTGTTGGGCGGTAATACCTTCGATCGCGGCTTCTGGCCCTAACACTGGCCGCCGGTAGGGTAACTTAGCAAAGGCAACTTCGATCGCCTGCTGATAGATCCGGCGGGAGGAGCTATCGTGAGAACGGCGAATTTCTTCAAGGATCACCAATTTCTCCCGCGCGAAGTCATCATCGGGGATGCGAGGATTGGCGACAACATCGATTTGCAGTGGGGCGAGTGCGGCAAAATCTTTCGGCGCAGTGGTGATGTAGTAATGGGTATAGTCTTGACTTGTCGCCGCATTCGTCACCCCACCGCGCGCTTCTACCAGCCGCTCGAATTCGCCCGCTGCCAATCTGGATGTCCCTTTGAACACCATGTGCTCCAAAAAGTGCGCCATCCCATTGATGCCATCAGTTTCGACGAAGGAACCGACATTTAGATAGATATTCAGATTTACCGCTTCGATCGGCATCTGTTCGGCAACGATCGTCAACCCATTGGGCAATGTCCGAACGGTAGGGCAATTGAGGGTGTTAGTCACGGCGATCGTACTCCTGCTAAATAAATCTAATTCCACTGTCTTCATTAGTATAGTAGACCGTTGAGGTGCGCCAGCGTCTTGGCGATCGCGATCGGTCTTCAATCCACGCCTGCTGTATCGATCGGTAGCATACTGAAACTTTAGCTCGATCTTCGATCTGTGGCGATAAGTGGGAACACTAATAGCTACTACTCCCCTAGCTCGAATGAATAGTGTCACTACTACAAACTGAGCGAGTTTTTGTCAATTATTAACTACATATATGTTCGGTTTACTTCAATCGCTCAAACGCTGGGAAGATTTATGGTGCAAACGCAATGTAATTTATTTTGCATTGGGTTGGTCGATATTATCACTAGTTACTTATATGTTTTTTAGTGGGCCAACCCAAGGGAGCGAACGCCCCTTTTTGTATCGATTCTTTACCGCATATGTGCTCCAAGATGTGTCGCTACTGGTAGCTGGATTGTTGTGTCTTCGGAATGGATTGAGCCGCCGCATGCCTAGTGGTAGCCAAGTCTGGTTGCTAATGGGCATCGCTTTACTCGCTTATTTGGTCGGCAATATCTTTTTTAGCTCGTGGGAATTAGTCTGGCAGCTCAATTCCACTGGTTCGCTGGGCGACCCATTTTTTGTGATTTTTTATATTTGTTTATTGCTGGCGATGCTGCTGGCGATCGTCAGTAAACGGGTACGGTTGAATATCTATCAATGGGCGATCGTTTTGGGGATTGGGATCTATGCGGCGACATTGGTAACGTGGATTCTCAAGCCACCAGCTTCAGCGATGAGTGCCGCAGCGACTACCCCGATTTCTGCACCTATTAGCCAAGCCCAGTCAGCCACAATGGCATCTGTGGCAACTCCCGCACCAACTTTGCCTCAACCAGAAGCATCCAAACCAGATGTACCTGAATGGGTGATGTATTTTGATGGCCTCTTGAAGCCTTACGGTCAGAATTTAAATACCTTTTATGTCTGGAGCGATGTAGTGTTACTTACCTTAGCGATCGTGATGATTTTGGGTTTTTGGGGGGGACGGCTTAGTAATGCTTGGCAAGTTACCGCGCAGGCGATTATTTGTTTCTATGTTGCCGATATGTGGTTTGCCTACGCGAGCAATCAGATTAAAGACTACCAATCGGGGTTCATGTTAGAAGTGTTCTGGATTTTGGG
>NZ_JANPGM010000462.1:0-5240 GCF_031423935.1 Chamaesiphon sp. VAR_69_metabat_338 | reverse complement strand
ATTGCAATTGCTAATTCTGAGCGTTTTAGAGCGAGGCTTTCTAGCTATTACACAGAAGAATATTCAATAGATGCAGAAGAAGCAGTTACAAATATCTGGAGGTATGCATACAGTTGCGGTCTTGAATTTGGTGTCGATGGTCGATCGAGAGTAGACAGACCAATTATTTTTACCATTTTCTCTAATTCCAACTATCAAAAAATCATTCGTGTCCCCTTCAGCATAGTTGCTTTGACAGAATGTAATGCAACTTACGCAGAGCTTAAAGTAAAAGTACAGGGATTAGCACTCCTCGATGAGGATAGTAGAATAGTGGAATTAGGTATACTTGAAAGAAAAATAAAACAAAATTTGTATAATCCTAAACTAGCAATTTATTCGGTTGCAACTCATTGCCTAGCAAATTCGATTAAACTTGACGAGGCTCTCCAGTCTTATGAATTTTCTGCTGCATTAGCAACATTCTGTCTAAATCTGCCTGAGATTTTATTTCATTCTCTAAATATTCCAGAAGAATTTAATGTTTGGGGTGATAGAGTGCAAGCACTTCAAAAGCTTGCAGACCCTGGATTTGCTTTCTTAATTATTTCAAATCAAGCACCTAAATATCAGAAAGACATATCTGTCGAACAATGGTTAACAGAAGCTATCAGAAATTCTGGTCTACCTAGTTTAGAGTTAATCAACCAATTGACCTTAGAACAAATGAAAGGATTAGACAACCAAATTCTAGATGGAGATCACATAGATAGATTAATACATTTACTTTGCATAGGGAGAAAAAACTTTATAGAAAGAGGGGTTTGGGGTAAAAATATTTTATCGATGGAGAATTTAATTGGAAATTCAATAAAACTGCCACCTGTATGTTTAGGTGATGGTTATATAACACCTGTCACAATCAACACCATGCCCACTAATCGAAGAGTTTTAGAACAATGGATCGAGCAAGTAATAAAAATTGAAAGTTCTATGAACAGTTTTATTCGTGCTTGTCGCCTTTAATATTAAATAAGTTAACAGTGAGATTTGTGGGACTTTATCTACCAATTTAGACTCATGCATATCAATTGATTCAAATATTTTGCTCCATCGATTTGCAATGTCAGCAGCTAAATCGAGTCTCTAGATCCTTGAGACTCGATCTAGTTGTGTAGCTTGGAATAATCTTGGGATTCGATCGATCTCTTAGTTACTCGATCGCCGAAAGAAGATCTAGCAGATTACAATTAAAGAATATAGAAGTTGAGGCTAATCGTGTGACTACAACACAACCCCGCTATAGCAAAGAAGAATTTGCCCGCCGTGGCGATGAGATTTATCAATCCCAGATTCGATCTCAAGTTGAAGAAGGCAACGATGGGAAGATAGTCGCTATTGATATTGAAACCGCCGCTTTTGAAGTAGCTGATAATAAAATCGAGGCAACAGATCGATTATACGATCGATACACCGATGCCCAACCCTGGGTAATTCGGATCGGACATCGCGCTGTCTATCGTTTTGGTTCTCGCAGCCTGAAAAAATCTGTATGATGTATGGCTTCGTCAATCAGCGTTGTGAAGCCGTAATTCGGATTGCGGTCATGCCAACAACCCTAAGCAAATGGTTGAAACTTCCGATTGAAGCGATTGAGGGTGGAACTGTTACCATTGAGGCCTTATCGAGCGAGAGATCGGTACAATAAGCCAGACATACTGTTATGAACAAGAAACTTGACGAACTAGAAGATGAATTACGCCCTGAATATGACTTTGCTCAGATGCAAGGAGGTGTAAAAGGTAAATACGTTCAACGATATCAACTAGCAAAAGAATAGGAACCAATTTTACAAGCTGGTGCGACCTATGAAGTTTGGTCGCCTCTCGATTCTCATGAAGCCGCTCATAAACTAGCTCAATTGTTGGAATTAGAATAATCGATCGAGTTGCAATGTTAGTTATTCGAGCGACTAGCAACAAATCAGCATTAATCTAGGCTACTCGACTATCGAGTTTGGATTTGATTAATAAGATCAGATCTGCGACTGTCTTGCAGGACTTATCGGTGAAATCTAGCAAGAAATTCAAGTCAAACTCTTCACATATATCGATGTAGATATTGGCGGCTTCTAGATAATCGAGCAAATCTTTAGAACCGGACTTTTGTTGGCGCGTCTGGGCGAGTCGATCGATAAAGTCCTGAAATTGAAATTCTAGATAGATCGCATCTGGATCGATTTCTAAGTTTCTAGCAATAATTACTCTGACAGTTTGAAAGATATCTAGGGTGCCACGACGCATTTGATGTAGTGTAAGTAGCAATCTTACTGAAGTAGATGAGTTAGACGGTGAGCGTGGAAATCGCGATCGGTTCGAGCCATTTTTCCATACTCATTACAGTTATAAATTGAGACGATCGTCGTCGGCATTGGTATAATAGCTCAACCTACTCAACTGATTACACGGTCTACAATGTAGCAATTAGCTATTTGACGGATGCCTTGGACGCCTTTACATAGTCAGCTTCACCAGTGCGCGATCGCTCGGCAGTTGTTACCGATTGGCGCACGGATCTTAATTGCCGTCTCTGGCGGCCAAGATTCCCTCTGTCTGGGACAATTGCTTTGCGATCTCCAATCGCGCTGGCAATGGCAGTTGGCAGTGGGGCATTGCGATCATGGTTGGGAGCAGGATATCGGGATTGCCGAGCGCGTAGCGCAAGTGGCTGCAAGCTGGCAGCTACCGTTTCACTGTGAAACCACTGCCAATTTACCTGAAACAGATGGCGCGGCGCGGGAGTGGCGGTATCAAGCCTTGATTCGGCTCGCGCAAACTACCGAAAGTACTTATATCGTTACCGCACATACCCAAACAGATCGAGCGGAAACTTTACTTTATAATCTAGTGCGCGGTGCCGGTGCCGACGGACTATGTGCGATGAATTGGCAGCGAGAATTGACTCCAGAGATTAGTTTGGTACGACCGTTACTAGCCGTCAATCGTGCCCAAACCGGCGCGTTTTGCCAAGAGTATCAATTGCCAGTTTGGGAGGATGCTTACAATCAGGATCTCAAGTATCCGCGCAATCGGCTGCGCTTAGAGATTATGCCGCGACTGGCTGCCGATTTTAATCCGCAAGTCGAGAGTCATTTGGCGCGGACTGCCGAACTGTTGCGCGCGGATGTGGAGTATCTAGAGTCATTAGCTAGTGAGTGGTATCGCCAAGCAGTGGACGATCTGGGAGTCAAACTCGATCGAGTCATCTTACGATCGCTACCGCTGGCTCTCCAACGCCGTGTAATTCGCCAATTTCTGACTCAGACTTTGGCAAAGATGCCCACATTCAGCCAGATCGAGGAGACGCTCGCGCTAATTGATGCGCCCAATCGGACTCGTACTTCGACATTCAGTCAGGGGCTGGCAGCAGAAGTCAGCGGTATTTGGATCGTCGTGCGCGCATAATCCGCATGGTGGGATCTGACGATCTGCCGATCGATGTTCAGCAATTTTACGGATATGGATTGCAGGTAAATACCCACTATTGTGAGTTGGTGTAATTAAGAGGCATACATCGACCTTCAAGTAGAAAAGCTATACAGGGAAACATCTGTACGTTGGTGTCGTCAGGCTAATTATGCATAAATTGAGATCGCTCGACGCTGAGATTCAAGAGATTTGTTAGGATCTCATCAAGCTGCCGATCGAGTTAGGTGACGATCTGCCTAGCTAAATACAGGGGGATCGTAGTCGAGAGCGAGCCTAGCCGACGCCAGAAAATTTGAATTAATCCCGATTTATTGTTACTGAATTTCGATCGCCACAATCATTCATTTACCTTTAAGTTAATCATGAAGATTCAAAATATACTGTCCGCGCGTAAATTGCGATCGATGGAGCTGGTACTGCTGACTTTGGCTGGTTTGTTAGCGACGCTGTCGCTATCGCCACAAGTAGATGCCGCCCCTCTAGGTTCACAGCAAACTACCCGCACCCCCGTTGTCACTCCTAAAACCACCCTATCAGCTCGCAGTTATTACAATCGCGGGATGCGCCGCTACAAACAGCGCGATCTTGTCGGGGCGATCGCCGATTTGGATCGGGCAATTCAGTTGCAGCCCAATTTTGTGGATGCTTATAATAATCGGGGCATTGTTAAAGGCTTGAATGGCGATGCGGCAGGGGCAATTGCGGACTATACACGCGCGATCGCTCTCAATCCCAGATTTTTTGAATCCTATGCCAATCGCGGTTTTGCACGGCTGAATACGGGCGATCGCGCAGGTGCTTTAGCAGATCTCGAAGCTGCCAGTGCGATTAAACCTAACGATCCGCAAGTCTTAGTCGGTAAAGGGATCGTCCAAGCCCAAGCTGGTAATAAACAAGGCGCGATCGCCAACTACGATCGCGCGATTCAACTCAGCCCACAAAATGTCGATGCTTACTATAATCGCGGCTTAGCCAAACTCAACCTTCAAGATCGCCAAGGCGCGATCGCCGATTACACGGCAGCCATTAAGCTCAAATCAAGCTACGCCAACGCTTATTACGGCAGAGGTCGCGCCAAAACCGAGCTGGGCGACTATCGCGGGGCAATTGCCGATTACGATCGCTCGATCCAGATCCAACCCAATCAGCCCAATGCTTACCTCAATCGGGCGATCGCCAAGAATGCTATTGGCGATAGTGACGGTGCCACTAACGACTACGATCGGATTGTCAGCCTCAATCCCCAAGATGGGATTTCCTATTTCAATCGCGCCCTAGCCTATGCCGAAAGAGGCGATCGGAAGGAGGCAATCGCTAACTACACGAAGGCGATCGAACTCAATCCCCAACTAGTGGAAGCCTATAATAATCGCGGGATTGTCTATTTTAATCTGGGCAATCGACCCGCCGCGATCGCGGACTACAGTGCGGCGATCCGCCTCAAGCCGAATTATGGCCCGCCTTATCTCAATCGTGGCATCGCATTGTATGCTGCTGGTGACTACCAAAAAGCTCTAGCAGATTACGATCGCGGCATCGCTCGCGATCCGAATAATGCTGAATTTTACTTCAATCGCGGCGTTACCCACGCGCAACTGAATATGAATCAGAAAGCAATTGCTGACTACAATACGGCGATTCGCTTGCAACCCAATTACGCACTTGCCTATAGCAATCGCGGCTTGCTACACGCCCAAATGCGATCGAATCCCGCTGCAACTGAAGATCTCAAAATGGCTGCAAAACTATTCCAAGCTCAAAATAATACCGTAG
>NZ_JANPGM010000461.1:0-8868 GCF_031423935.1 Chamaesiphon sp. VAR_69_metabat_338 | reverse complement strand
GAAGTCCCCCTTTTTAAGGGTGATTTAGGGGGATTCACACCAATTTCGCTTCTCACCAAAGATGTGTATACACGGTAGCCTTAAAAAGGGGGACTTAAAATCCGGTTCCTG
Organism: Chamaesiphon sp. VAR_69_metabat_338; assembly: GCF_031423935.1. NCBI lineage: Bacteria > Bacillati > Cyanobacteriota > Cyanophyceae > Gomontiellales > Chamaesiphonaceae > Chamaesiphon > Chamaesiphon sp. VAR_69_metabat_338. The sequence goes on along the minus strand of NZ_JANPGM010000461.1, from coordinate 8,757 downwards.
CCTTTTAAGGGGGCTAGCGGCTCGCGCACGCCTTTGTTTCCCGACTGTTTGGTTCAAGACAGCGAGACAAGACAGGGGGGATCGTCTAGGGTTGGAGCTTAACAAAATTGAGTTTTCAGACATCCTCTAAGTAGTATATTCAGCATTAATCTTGACATAGTCATAGCTGAGATCGCAGCCCCAGGCGATACCCGACCCACTCCCATTACCCACACTCACCGAAATAAGCACCGTATCAGTCTTAAGATACTCCCCTTGAGTAGCCGCCTTGAGATAATTACTAGCTGCCACGCGATCGAACTCCAACGGCTGACCGTTAGCCATTAACGGAATATCGCCTAGACTCACAGCCAAATTATTTTGGTCGAAGGATACGCCAGCTTTACCCGCCGCCATCGCGATCCGTCCCCAGTTAGGATCGTGCCCGAATACCGCCGCTTTGAGCAACGAAGATCCGGCAATTTCCCGAGCGATTTGCCGTGCCTCACGATCGGTGGTCGTCCCTAACACTCCCACTTCAATCAAACAGGTAGCACCTTCCCCATCGCGCGCGATCGCTTTGGCGAGATACTGACACACCGCCGTCAGCATCGCTTCGAGTTTATCAGCTTCGGCTCCGGCTTGGACGATCGCGGGAGTCCGCGATTCACCATTGGCAAGGGCGATCAGCGTGTCATTGGTACTGGTATCGCCGTCTACAGTAATTTGGTTGAAACTCTTGTCAGCAGCGCGACCGAGCATTTGTTGCCACAACGTCGTCGAGACGGCGGCATCGCAAGTCACGAACGCCAGTAATGTAGCCATATTGGGATGAATCATCCCCGATCCCTTAGCCATCCCGCCAATCCGCACCACTCGATCGCCAATTGTCGTTTCCAGCGCGATCGATTTACTCACCAAATCTGTCGTCATAATCGCCTTGGCGGCAGCATCCCCACCCGTCGGCGAGGCGGCGGCAATCAAACTCGGAATGCCAGCGATTAAAGCATCCATTTTAATCCGCTGACCGATTACCCCAGTTGACGCGAGCAAGACTGCTGCAGGGGGGATATTGAGGGCACTAGCTAATGCATTGGCACTGGCGATCGCATCTGCCCACCCACCTTCGCCAGTAGCGGCATTTGCCTGCCCCGAATTGCAAAGAATGGCACGCGCGCTGCGCTCGATCGCTAGTTGTTGGCGGCAATACTCGACACAAGCCGCTCGTACCTGACTGGTGGTAAACACACCAGCCGCGATCGCGTCTACATCAGATACTATCAAAGCCAGATCCGGCAATCCAGAAGCTTTGAGTCCGGCGGTAATTCCCGCTGCTCTAAAGCCTCTGGGTGCCGTTACGCCCCCAGCAATTTCGCGCCAATCCATATCAGTCATATCCGTTAACAGCTACTATTTATCAGCATACTAGAAGTGTGTGTAGGTATTGGCTCGGGTAGCAGAATCGATCGCGATCGCCAATATTACTACTAATTTCGCTCAAAGTATTGATAAAGATTCTCAATTAATGTATAGTAATTGCAGGTTCTCAAGTTAGCCACTCATCTCGACAAGTCACACGACCGCAATCGGGGATGGATGACTGGTCACTGACAGCATTGGTTCGCTTGAGTCTGATAGTCATTAGTTTGACGTTCTCCTCTCTAAAATTAAGGATCGGTAAATTCGGATCGGCGAGCGTATGCTCGCGGTTCGATTTTTTTGCAGTCAATTAGTTACTAAGAATAATTACTATTAATCTATAGCAAATAATTGAAGATCTCGATGTCACATACAGATCGATGGCCAGTCAATCTAGCTCGGCTAAGTCGAGCGGCGAAGTTTGACCATAAAAAAGCCATCCATCTGCTGGCGGTGCGGCCAAACCTTCAGCCAGCCTCGATCGCTAGCCAGATGCGCGAGGGGAAATTCTGCTGGCGGACGCTCGATCTGCCATTCGGGATGAGTTTTTAAAAACGGTTCGATGACATCCTCATTTTCGATCGCGCAAACCGTACAGGTAGCGTAGACTAGTACGCCACCCGGTTTGACCCAAGTGGCGGTATTGGCGAGTAATTTTGCTTGCAATTGTGCCAATTCCTGAATTTGCTCCGGTGTTTTTTGCCAGCGCGCATCGGCTCGACGGTGGAGCGTTCCCAAACCGGAACATGGCGCATCTAGTAATACGCGATCGGCGGTATTAATTAATTCATCAAAACCACAACTATCGCCAGTGAGAATTTTGACTGTAGATAAATCTAATCGGTCGAGATTTTGTTGCAATTTCTTCAAGCGCGACGCGGTTTTATCGAGTGCCAAAATCGTGCCCGTATTACCCATTAATTCGGCAATATGTGTCGTCTTGCCACCAGGTGCCGCACAAGCATCAATGACAACTTCACCAGGTTGAGGATCGAGTAAATGAGTCACGAGTTGCGCGCTACTATCTTGGATCGTCCACCACCCTGCTTGGTAGCCAGGTAATTGACTAATTGCCCCGACATTACCAACAAAGCGTAAGCCTTGCGGTACATCGGGAATAGGGATAGCGTTAACCCCCGCAGCTTCAAAGATCTCGATTAAGCGATCGCGTCGATCCTGCAATCTGCCAATTTGCGGCGTATCTAAGCCCAAGTTTGACTCAATTTTCAGGCTATTAACTCGCAGATCGATCGTCGGGACGCGATTGAAAGCCTGACATAATTCCGCTGTTTCAACCTCACCTAATTCGGCAATCCATTGGGCGATTTGCCAGTCAGGAAAGCTATATAAAATACCCAGCCGCGCGATCGGATCTGCTGGTAAATCCAAGACCTCTTGCCGATCGTTTTGCAATCGAATATATTGGCGTAAAATTCCATTAACGACACCAGTTAAACCGCCAAGTTCATTAGTTTTGGCTAAGTCTACCGTCGTATTCACCGCTGCTGAATCAGGGATACGATCGAGATATCTAAGCTGGTACAATCCCAACCGTAATAAATGCCGTAAATTAGGCGGTTGGCGATGGGCTGGTTGTTTGGCTAATCGATCGATAATCGCATCTAAGGTACGCTTGCGGCGCACGATCCCATTGACTAATTCGGTGAATAAATGGCGATCGAGATCTGATAATTGAAATTTACTTAATAATCGATCGACTACTACATCTGTAAAGCTACCAGTCTCCAAATCTTTGAGGGCGTATAATACTAGTTGGCGAGGGTTCATATTAATTGATAGTTGATAGTTGATAATTGATAACACTCGATAAAGCAGTTAGTTGATAATAGCGTAGGGTGTGTTGTCTTGACGCACACAACCTGGAGGACACCTCCAGGTCGATGCGTCGCTATCGCACAGCGTAACGCACCGAATTAGCTAATGATGATGTCGATAATTTGTATCTAGTAAATATTTGAGTATAGTTACCTAATAGTCGATAGTCGATCGCATAATTTATACTCCGGATCGCTCGCCATCTGCATTAAAATATGACAGTACTCATCTTCGATAGGTAGTACGTTACTGTTTTAAATTCAGTTTTTAAATTACTAAAATTTTGGCGCAGATCCATCCCAATTGAAATCATTGAGCCTAAAGCCGATCGAACCCAGTCCCAGCACTGGATTATAACGCACGACCAAATTGTAAGTTCTGCGGCTGTATTCTACATAATAATCAGTACTAATTTGTTGGCCGGAATTTACATCGAAAGAGGTTTGAATTCCTAATCGGAACGGGCCGCTAATTTGTTGATTGATGCCTGCTGATAAGACTCGATTATTTACTAAGCGATCGAATAAGAAGGGTGAAGTCCCAGCTCCTGGATATTGTTGATAGTAATTTATATTAAATCCGGTATAGTCAAAACTCGATTTTGAGAAATTACCAAGCTGACCCTGAATACCAACGTTATAGCCTATAAATGATTGACTATCACCATTACTATAGCCACTATACCCACCTTTAATTCCAGTATTAAGTTGGAGATAAGGAACGACGGGAATGGGGCTATAGTTATAAGTTTCTTTATTATCTGCGGGCAAGCCTCGACCCTCCCACAGTCGGAAACTTTTAGTTAGATTTGCTTCAGTTTGATAGCGTTCTAGTGTTGCCAGACCGAGAGCTGTATTCGCACTAATTATATTTTGCCGATCGGTATTAGCGGTAATCAATTGCCCGCCAACTTGATAGTTTAAGTTTACCCCCGTACCGCCGATCGGAATAATACTGGAAGTGAGAATCCCCCCAAAACTAGATTGCACGTCTTGGTAGCCCAACGAACCATTAAAAATTTGTTGACGATAGACAGCTTCTCCCGTTAATTGATGGGGATAACCAAACAAACTGAGATTTTGTCTGATATCGACTCGTCCGCGAAACCGATTGGGAAAGTTATCCAAATCGAAGCCGGTTAATAATGTTGAAGCTTCAACTGTCGTATCTGGGCCGAAATTTCCGACGACATTTGTTGCTACGCCAAATACTGAAGGGTCGAATATTTTAAAACCACTAACTGCTCGTTGGAGATAATATTGCGGGGTAATTGTTACCCGAAATCTGGGATCGAAAACTGGATAATAACTAGTTTGCAGATAGAAGCCGCCGCGATCTGTTGTATCGAATCCAAAATTGGCAAATGGATTAGAAGCGGCATCTTTGCCTAATTTATTCAGTACGAATCGATCGCGCGGGATCGGCACCTCAAAATTGTTTTCGACGTTAACCCGAGCATTATTAACCGTTATCTCGCTTTCTTCGCTATTTACAGTTTTGAACTGCGCTCTGTCGGCTTTGACTTGAAGTTCTGGTGGCGAGAACGGATCGTTAGTAATGCGGACTTTTTCAGCCGTGATGAGGTCGCTGACAAAGTCAACTTTATCAGCTTGAAAGCGCAATCGTGTAATCGTACCGCTGGGTTTGAGGGTCGGCTGATATTCGATATCGCGATCGTTGGTCGTAATGCCAATGCTACCAGTACTTCTAATATTAGTAACTGGTTGGTCTTCCCGCAATCGATCGCTCAATAACGGTTCGGTAAAAGGCTTGTCTGTGACGTTAGCAGGCGCACTTGCCGATTGTGGGGATAAGACATTGAGATCTCTGACTAATGTCGGCTGATAGACATCTCCCCGCGCTTCGAGGATGTTACCGCTATCTTTCTCGAAGTTGTATTCAAATTGCGAACCATAGAGAGTTTGCTTGCCGCGCAGCAGTGAAACATTGCCTTCGGCTGTGGCAATTCTAGTTTTGAGATTGACGCGCAATCTGTCGGCTTTGAGCAAAGCTTTGTTGAAGCGGACGATTACATTACCGTTAGCCGAGACAATTTGCGTATTATTATCAAATTCTGTCTGGCTGGCGTTGAGTTCGATCGTCCCATTGGGTGCGGCAATATCGATTTGTGGCGTGCCAGTGGTACCATCTTGAACGACTTTATAAGTCAATGGTGCCGATTGGCGGCGGACTGGAGCTAATTTTGCCGGAATCGCTGGGGGTGGTACCGATTCAGCCATTATCGGACGTAGAGAAAAACCGATCGAGTAGTAAGACAATAGTAGTAAATACCAAGCGGTTTTCCAAACCCGCTGAGTTACATCCCGATCTGACTTTTTCCCCACGCTGCGATTCCCCTTGGTATGAACTAACGAGCCGAACTATCTTATTCAGACAGATCTCGGTTGGTTGGGTTCCGCGAAGGATCGTTTGACAAGAAGCCAAAGATAAATATGAGCAGAAATACTGCTACTACAATATTAACTACGATTTTAAGGGTTGCCATCGATCGACGATCTCCGTGAGTTTAAGTTAAGTTAACCTCTATCATAACTGATGACCACCCGCTTTCGATCTGGATGGACTGCTGAAGGTGGTTCGAGGCTCTGCCGCCGTCTGAGTGCGATCGCTTATCATCACTGTCTGCCAACGGGTCATGATTCGATCGATCTAATCCTCTTGATAGAGGGCAATCGCGTCTATCGATCGTAAAATTTCCACATGTATGTATTTCGTGTGGTATGAAATCCAGCGATGTGAGTCAAAATTGAGGGGATCGTTGCAATTAACCTTCGTATTACTTAATACTACTAAGTAAAAATTTGTAAGCTATGAATGGTGCCTATCAAATCTGCAAAATTTAGATAGGCTTAACACGATCGAGCGAGTAGTCAGATTCCTACTCCCCCGATCGATCTGCATGAGTTGTAAACTTTAAAAATAAAGATCGCAAGCGATGGAAAAACTTATACGTGTCGAGCGAACTCTTCTAATTGGGCACATCATCTCCATGGCATTTGGGTTAGCCGGAATACTACTGGTATTACCAAACGCTGATTTTATTGCCGCATTGCCCGATTTTGGTAAAACAGCCTTTGGTTTGTCGATGGCTGGTGGCGGTGTCGCATACATGATACTGGGCACTGGCGCGGTAGCGGTATATGCTTATCGAACTCTCGGTCTGTGGCATTGTCTCGGATTTATGGTACCTGCGATCGGCTTGTCATTGGTCGCCGAGTTATTAGGTACCAGTACTGGATTTCCCTTCGGACATTATCATTATCTGTCAGGATTGGGCTACAAAATTGCGGGATTAGTACCATTTACGATTCCCCTATCCTGGTTTTATGTTGGCTTTAGTGCTTATACGATCGCCAGAGCTGGGTTGGAAACCATTGCCATTCCCCAAATCCTCAAATATATCGGCGCGATCGGGTTTGGCTCGCTATTATTAACTTCATGGGATTTTGTCCTCGATCCGGGGATGAGTCAGACGACGATGCCATTTTGGGTGTGGGAACAGCCTGGAGCATTTTTTGGAATGCCCTACGAAAATTTTGTAGGTTGGTTTGGAACTGGGGTTGTATTTATGACGGTCGCTACTTTCATCTGGCGGTTGAAACCGTTAACGTTGTCACCCCAGCAACTCGGCTTACCACTAGCCGTATACACAGGTAACTTTGCGTTTGCGACGATTATGAGTATTACCGCTGGGTTTTATATTACGACCTTGTTAGGATTGGTTTTGGGCATTTTGCCCCTAATGATTTTCTATCAAATGGCGACGACCCAACCTCAGATCCCCGTCACCACCGAACTCGAAGCCGAGGTAATTCCAGTTCAGATCGCCAACGATAATATCTAGATGGATTGGTCGAACAATTTAGGAAGTGCGGCAGTAGTAGGTGCCGGTGCTTGGATGTTACTGTTGTGCCAAGGTGCAGCTACTTTCATCCTGCTGTCGCGATTAATCAAAGGAGCGGTGCGGCGTCCGCCGCTGACACCGCTCGCTAACGCCGATCGATCTGCCGTTGGCAGCGTCAGCGTCGTCGTACCCACACTTAATGAAGTCGATCGGATCGCGCCGTGTTTGACGGGATTGGGGCTTCAGGGCGATGTCGTGCGCGAAATCCTCATCGTCGATAGTAATTCCCAAGATGGCACGCGCGAACTGGTTAAGGAGGCGGGTGAGACGGACTCACGCTTGAAATTGGTGACTGACGATCCCTTGCCTGCTGGCTGGGTCGGTCGTCCGTGGGCGTTGAATTACGGTTTCTTGGCTAGTTCGCCAGACAGTGAGTGGATTTTGGGCATCGATGCCGATACCGAGCCGCAGCCGGGATTGGTAGCGAGTCTGGTGGCGGCAGCCGTGGCTGAAGGTTACGATCTGGTATCCCTGTCGCCACAATTTATCCTCAAGTATCCAGGCGAATGGTGGCTGCAACCCGCACTACTGATGACACTGCTCTATCGCTTTGATTCTTCAGGCGTGAGAGCGCAATCGCCCGATCGCGTGATGGCGAACGGGCAATGTTTTCTGTGTCGGCGATCGGTCTTGGTGCAGTTGGATGGATATACTAGTGCGGCGACATCTTTTTGCGATGATGTTACGCTGGCGCGGAATGCCGCCAGACAGGGCTTTAAGGTAGGCTTCTTGGATGGTGCTAAGGTGATTCGCGTTCGCATGTATGCGGGGATGGCGGAAACTTGGCGGGAATGGGGACGCTCGTTGGATCTCAAGGATGCGACTACTCCGGCGCAATTGTGGAGCGATGTGGCGTTATTAGTCCTCGTTCAAGGTTTGCCGCTACCGCTATCGATCGCGTTTGGAGTGTGGGGCTGGGAGCATGCTAGTCTGAGTGTCCGATTGGCGATCGATCTGAATCTCTTTTTAGTGGCGATTCGCTTTGCGCTACTGTTGGCGGTTTATCCTTCGTATTATCGCGCTCGATTTTCACTAGCGGCGGGGTTATTTTGGCTATCGCCATTGGCCGATCCTTTAGCAGTATTTAGAATTTTGCTTTCTGCCATGAAAAAACCCAAACAATGGCGCGGGAGAGTTTATTAACCTGAGTTCGGGACAACGATTAGCCTGGAGACTATCAGTCTCGGCTAGTAATGCAAAGTCCGCGAAGGCAGACTATTTTTCTAGTCCGCCTTCGCGGACTTTGCATTGTTATCCCCTGCTTGGTGCAAGCCATGGGTCGGAAACCTCCGCGTGGTTGCATCCGCGATTTTAATCGGTGGTGGCATTGGGAAAATCGATTGTCGCCACTAGTGGAATTTTGACAATTGGTAATGTCGATCGATTGTCGCGCTAGATGCGCCAGAGCGCGCTGGATTTCGTTCCATCCAAAGGTGTGAAAAGATATCCAGTTGCTGGCGATCTCCGATGGATTAGGTACCGATCTGAATCGTCGGCTATAATCATTTATAAATATTTTTGAAGATTAATAAACCTGTGGGACAGTACGAACGGTTGGTATTGATGGCGGAAGACGAACTCACTCAATACAGTAGTGA
>NZ_JANPGM010000460.1:0-9547 GCF_031423935.1 Chamaesiphon sp. VAR_69_metabat_338 | reverse complement strand
TGCAGTTGGGTATTATAGAGAGAGCGAGATTAATTTTAGCTGATTAACTCGATCCTAAATCCTCTATTTTCTGATATAAGTTGTGGAAATCAAGCTTGAGCTTATAACTGGTGATGTAAATCAAGTAGGCGATCTTGATTTTCTACTTATGGGTCATAAAAATCACTTAAGAGATCGCATTCTAAAAGAAACAGATAGTAAATTTGATGTTCTAGAAGCTAAAAGCTGGCTTTACTCAAATCAATATGAGCTATTGGAAGCACCTGAATACAAATGGAAGAGAATTGCAGCGATTAACTTCCGACCTAACTCAGGTAGAAGCCTTAGTGAAACTCAATTTTCCAAAATCAGTCGTGTAATTAGTGTTGCTCTCAAATCCTTCAACGCACAATCAATCGGAATTTTACCACCAACATGGAGGAATCCACGTTACTGTGCGCTAGGAGTAATTTATTCACTTTGGATAACAGCATACTCAAACCAAGCAAATGCTGTAGCACCTTACAATATCTTACAGGAATTATATCCTAGTCCAGCTAGCACAAATTTTAAAATTATCAGCCTAACTGGTACAGAATATTTTGAGGAAGTACTACAAGATGATTGTAAGTTGATGTGGAATTTTATTAAAGCATTTTGCAAACAGCAAAATGCTAATAATGCTGCATGGTTTAGTTCACCTCAGTACAAGCAATTTAAAAAATATCCAGTGACGTTTAATATATCTAAAGAAGTTATTAATGAATAATATCAACCTATTAAAATTCAATACTCGATCTAAATGTTATTGGGTTTGCTCGATCGATTGATTTCGATCGTACATCTCTATCTTTTAAATAAACAAACTAGCCAAAACATGAAAATATTCACCAAGAGCCTTAGCTTGGATGGGATCGATCGAGCGTTTACCGTCAACGATTTTAGCAACAATCTCAGCAGATCCGATCGATCCAACCAAATCTGTTTGACTAGTGCCGCTATATTCCATTAAATGTAACAAAGCCGCATGAGGACTGACATCACCCATTGGATAATGATTGCCTTCATAGTCTTCAATTAATATCACAATTAATGATAAAAATTCCGATTCTTCATTACTCAGATTGCGACTGGCTACTAGTGGTTCAGCAATTGCTAAGGCTCGATCGTATTCTGCTTCTGAATTGATCGGTAAAATAGAGTTGACTAGAATCATTGTTGTGTTACCTCGATCGAAGGTATTCTCATGATAGGCGATCGGGCAATTAAATTTCAATATAGAGTTATAAACAATGCAGCAACTAGAAACATCAATCAGAAAGTATATCTATTTAGCTGCGCCTTTATTTACCAAGGGCGAACAAGATTTCAATCTCAGCGTGTGTAAATATTTGACAGATAATGGTTATCAAGTATTTCTACCGCAACAAGAATGCGCCCAAAAACAAGATGCAGAAATTTATCAAACCTGTCTGTCGGGGCTGAAATCGGCGGCGATCGTGGTCGCGATCGTCGATGGGGCGGATGCTGATAGCGGTACTTGCTGGGAATGTGGTTATGCTGTCAGCCAAGGGATTCCCGTTATCGCGGTGAGAACGGATTTTCGGGTTTCGGGGGATACCAAAGGCTTCAATGCGATGATTTATTATAGTGCTGCCAAAATCATCGATGGGAGCGATCGATTCTTGGCGGAAATTGTGAACGAAATCAAAGCATTAGCAATCATAAATGATTAATGAGATTTAACTCTTTGGTATGTTACTAACATTTGGTGCGTTACTCTTCGAGATAACACACCCTACGATCTACGATCTTCTTCCAATTGCCTAGAATTCAATTCCTGGCTGTGCTTTAACGCCTTGTTCGCGGAAGGGATGCTTAACCATCGTCATTTCGGTAACTAGATCGGCGATATCGATCAGGCTTTGGGGCGCGCCTCTGCCGGTGAGGATGACGTGAGAGAATTCGGGCTTTTGGGCTAGTCCGGCGATGACGACTTCGGGGCTGAGATAGCCTAGTTTGAGGGCGATATTTACCTCATCTAGTAAGACTAATTGATAGCTCGGATCGATGATGTAAGCCAATGCCTGCTCCCAAGCGCGTGCGGCGGTGGCAATATCGCGATCGCGATCCTGAGTATCCCAGGTAAACCCTTCACCCATCGCCTGGAAGACTAACTGGTCGCCAAACCGCTCTAGAACGGCTTTCTCGGCTGGTTCCCAGGCACCTTTGATAAATTGCACGATCGCGACTTTATAGCCGTGTCCGAGGGATCTGAGCACCATTCCCAGGGCGGCGGTGGTTTTGCCTTTGCCCGTGCCGGTATTGATGATAATCAAGCCTTTTTTGTCGATCGACTGCTCGATCCGCTCGGCTTGTACCTGCTGCCGCCGCTGCATCTTTTGTTTGTACTGGTCGTCAGTCAGATTTGTCATTTGGTGGATAGTGAATGGTGGATAGTGAATCGAGATCGGAAGTGTATAATTGCCCTTGTGTTAGAACTTAGTATCTATAACTATCCACCATTCACTATCCACTATCCACTAATTAATTAACTTTGCCATCCGGACGCACCCACGATCGAGTAACGCTTTGGAGTCTGCCACTAATTGCGGGCGGAACGCTGTATGCGACTGCCCGTGCCGATTTAGCATTTTGGGTGTCGGGGGGATTTTTGTTTAGCGGGCTGATTTTTGGGCCAGATCTAGATTTATACTCGTTTCACTACAAACGCTGGGGAGTATTGCGGTGGATGTGGCGACCGTATCAGAAAGCGATTAAGCATCGATCGATCTGGTCGCATGGCCCAATTATTGGGACGATCGGGCGAATTTTATATCTGGGTTTATGGTTGAGTTTATTTGGTTTAATTTATTTAGAAATAGCGCATTTTGCTGGTTATAAGACCTATACAGAACAACAGCTATTGACGATTTTTCAGCAGTCGATCGAGCGCAATTATCCAGTTTATCTAGCCTTGTTTTGTGGCTTAGAGTTGGGCGCGATGAGTCACTATAGTAGCGATTGGTTGGTATCAACATTCAATCGATTTACCAATCGGGGTAATCGATTGCAGGCTTTAAATAAGCAAAAAAAAATGCCTGTCAAACAGGCAAGTAAAAAACGAATTAAGTAATGGGACTGGGGGACTGGGGATTGGGGGACTGAGGGACTGTGAGGTAATTACGCTCCTCGTTTCCCCGTCTCCCCCTCGCCCCGTCCTTAGACTATCTCTAAGACTTCCCTTTCGATCGTCTGCTTTGCGCTCTGTGCGCTACACAATCTCCAATACTTCCCCTTCGATCGTCCGCTTGGCGGCGTCTGCGCTAAACGATCTCCAACACTTCTCCTTTAATCATCCGCTTGGCGGCGTCGAGGAGAGCTTCTTCGAGGTACGGCTTGATGAAGTAGCCGCTGGCACCGAGCTGAGAAGCGATTTGGCGGTGTCGATCGCTACCGCGTGAGGTTAGCATCGCGACAGGCACCTTGCTGAGAGCGGCATCTTTTTGGATGCGGGACAGGAATTCGAGTCCGTCCATCCGGGGCATCTCGATATCGCAGAAGACGATATCGCAGGGTAGACCGGCTCTGAGCTTGTCCCAGGCTTCTTGACCGTCGCGGGCTTGTTCGACACGGTAGCCAGCCCGTTTGAAGGTCAATGAGAGCAATTCGCGGACGGTGATCGAGTCATCGACGATCAGTACCATCGATTCGCGGATTTCGACAGTCGGAGCGGCAATTTGGTCTGTCCACTGAGTGGAAACTTGGCGAGACAGCGTACCGTTAGCCAGCTCGATTAATTCCATCACGTCGGCGATCGGCACGATCCGACCATCCCCCATTACCGTCGCACCCGCAATGCCTAATGGCTTGGCGGCTGGCCCTTGGAGGGGTTTAATGACGATTTCTTGGTCGCCAGTAATCTTATCGACTTGAACGGCAGTCAGATTGCCATCGCTGCGGAGGATCAGGATGGAGACTAAATCGCTATCATCTTCATTGGTGCTGTAGAAGCTATTGCGCGCCAACGGACGATTGAAGCTGAGTAGATCGGAGAGCGGTGTAAATGGCAGGAGTTCATCTCGCCAGAAGATACACTGCTTGCCGTCGCTATCGGTTTGGATCTGCTCTGGGCTGACATCTTGAGTATCTTCAATTCCATCCATTGGAAAGGCGATATTGCTCTTGTTGTTAACAGCGATCAGGGCTTTGGCGATACTGAGTGCCAGTGGTAAGCGAATCGTAAACGTGGTACCGACACCGAGTTTCGATTCCGTGGCGATCGTCCCGCGAATTTCAGTGATACTGGTGCGGACGACATCCATCCCCACACCCCGTCCGGCTAATTCATCAGCTTCATCTTTAGTCGAGAAGCTAGGCAAGAACAACAGCTCGTAAGCTTCTGTTTTAGACATGGCTGCCGCTTGCTGGACGGTGAGAATCCCTTTTTCGATCGCTTTTTGTTTGACGCGATCGGTATCTATCCCCGCACCATCATCGGAAACCGAGATGATCGTTTGGTTCCCTTGATGGAGGGCGCGGATGATAATTTTACCTTCGCTTGGTTTGCCAGCAGCTTGGCGGGTTTCGTTTGATTCGATTCCGTGGGCGATCGCGTTGTTCACCATGTGAATTAACGGATCGGTCAGGCTTTCGAGGATCACTTTATCGATAAGGGTATCGCGACCTTCGACGCTCAGTTCGACTTGCTTGCCGTATTTAAGACCGTTATCGCGTACGCCCCGCTGGAGCCTGTCGGCGGTTTGAGCGAATGGTACCATCCGCGATTTGGTCAAATCTTCCTGAAGTTGGCCGGTAATCTGGCGCAATGTCCGCGTGACTTCGGTACTACCATCGACGACGAATTCGATATCCGCTGTAGATTCGCGCACTCGGACGGTCAACTCGATCATCTTTTGAGAGAGCAAGTGAATCGGCGTGAAGCGATCCATTTCCAGCGGATCGTATTCGATGCCAGAGTTGCTACCACTAGCACCACTGATTTCATCAGTAGCACTAGTTTGAGGAGCCGCTGTGCTGGCTTTGTATTGCTGACGGCTGGCAACGAGCGAGTTTTCCATCAACGATCGCTCGTAGAGGTCTTGCATCCGCTTGCCGACTTCGTTGAGCTTTTGGACTTCGGAGAGCAGTTTTTCGACGAACTGGCGCATCCGATTTTGGTCTTGCTCCAGAGTGTTGCGGTTGACAACTAGCTCCCCAACTAAGTTATTGAGGTTGTTGAGGTGTCGGACAGACACCCGCATCGTTTGCTCGAATGTCCGCGATTGCTTAGGACGACGCTCTTTTGACTCTCGTGCTGGTGGCTGAACTGGTGCGACAACGACAGGCTTAGGTGTTGCAAATAAGCCATCGAGATCGTCGAGATTGCTGTCTGCGACAGGAGCGGGAGCGACTAACGCATCGAGGTCGTCAAGTGCCGATGACTGTAACGCACCCACGAGCAAGCTACCACCAATACCGCCGACAGCAGCCACACCTAATAAAGCATCTAAATTACCCAAATCTGGCAGGTCAGCAGCAGGCATTTCGCCCAACAAATCGTCGAAATTATCTAGTGATAAGTCGTTGGAGTTTAACTCTGCACTGAGATTGTCCAGATTATCTAGTGATAAGTCGTTGGAGTCTAGTTCTGCGCTGAGGTTGTCCAGATTATCTAGTGATAATTCGTTGGAGTCTAGTTCTGCGCTGAGGTTGTCCAGATTATCTAGGGATAAGTCGTTGGAGTCTAACTCTGCGCTGAGGTTGTCAAAATTATCTAGGGATAAGTCGTTGCTGCCTAAATCCGCATCGAGATCGTCGAGGTTGTTGAATTGTGCTGTGGGAGAGGCATCTGACGCTAAATTATCGAAAGCGAGCGCACCCATATCGATCGAATCGAAATCGCGCTCGGTTGCTGGTTCGATCGGATCGATGGCATTCACCCGCTGGCGATCGCTAGTTTCGGCATTGACATCTAGTAAACTAGCCGTTGGTGCTGGTAAATCTAGATCTAGATCGTCGGGGGTCTGGAGATCCAATTCCGCCAGATCGGGCCACTCGATCGAGTTCGTGCCATTGTCGCTGGCATCATCTGCCAGGAAATCGAGGTCTAAATCTGCCAAGCTATTGCCAATTTCGCCATGTTGTTCCAGATCGTCAAAGTTCTGAATATCTAACTCGAAACCTGTAATATCATTGCTCTCACCTAGATCGACAGCAGCAACCTCATCCTCGACGAGGGTGTGAGGCTCGAAATTCAGCGCATCGTCACCAGTTGCACTGTTCGTCGCGGCAATATCGTCGAGGATCGCTAGATCTAGCTCGCCAAAAGCTCTGTCATCGCCTGGATTGCTAGCATTATCGACCCAATTACTTAATTCCATCGCAATGGCATCTTCAGCGGCAGTCGGCTCTGGATCTGGTTGACGATCGCTGGAGTCGCCAAGCAAATCGACATTGGCTGTCAAGGTTTGCTCGTCTAAGTCTTGCAAAAAGAGTAGATCGGCATCGAGGTTGGCATCGAGGTTGTCTAGGTCTTCTAGGAACAGGAGATCGGCATCTGCTGCTGGAGGAGTGCCATTTAAGTTGGCTAAGCCGGATAGATCTGCGGCATCTGGGAATTTATGGCTTGGCGATCCTGCCAATCCTAGTCCGGCACCGATTGCGGCAGATGGGGAATTATTTAAGTCTTCCAAACTGAGAATATCGGAGGTAGCAGTGCTGCCGTCTGTAAGTTCGGCTGCGGCAGATTGAGGCTGAAGATCCGCTGCTGGTGTCGGTAATTCGATCGGGTGCATTGGCTGGGCATCACCCCGATCGATGGCAGCAAACGTGCCGGTAGTAGCCATCTGGAACGACTCATCCTCAAAATCGAAGCGATTGGCATCGTCGAGCGTCTCAGCCTCAGCGAGCGGGTTGGCTGACAAATCCGCGAGATTAGCCCAGTCTTCGGTCGTTGCGGTTGCGGGAAAGAGGTCGTCTAGGGGGTAATCCAGACTAAAATCTGGGACGGGACTTTCGGCTAGCGGTAGCGATGGCGAGAATTCTGGTTGTAGCTGGCCATCGAGATGTTCGAGCGGATTTAGATCTGAGTAGATCGGTTGATGTTGCGCGATCGATAGGGCTGTGGCCGAACTAAAGTCGGGAATTTGCCCGTCGAGATCGCCTAGCTCTGGATTGTAAAATGCTGCTTCATCATCGAGAGCTGGCACTAGTGGCAAGTTATGGCTGGCAGTAATCGATCGATCGAGATCGGCGGTCGCCAACTCAGACAGTTGCGGCGGAAATGCCTCATGATTGGCCAAGTTGTCTAAATCGATCGAGGGCAGCGCAAGATCTCTAAACTCATCGTCTTGCATCCAAGTGCCGTCACTAGGCAGCTCGTCACCGAGTAAGTTCATAAACTCATTCAATTCCATCGCCTCGGGATCGAATTCTGAGAGGAAGGTGCTGCTAGGATTAGCAAACAGGTTATTGGTAGTGTCAAAGTCGAGCAGTTGTGCGGCAGGTACGAGCGGCAGCGTGGTGCCACCGATCGAGATGAGGGCTGGCAGTTGGTCGGTAGTAGTGTCGCGATCTAAGTTCTGCGTAGTGAGATTCGATCGATCGGGTGATAATGTGGCCGTCGATTCGAGATCGGCAGTTTGGAGCGGTACGGTTTTGCTAATAATTAAGGCTTCGAGATCGGCAGTAACTCTAATTTCGCGATCTCGATCGGCGAGTACTAGTGCTTGAGCTTGTTTGACAGCAATACTGATACTTTCCCCGAGTTGCGGCAAAAAGTTAGCAGGATTGGCTGTTGCTAGCCGACAGGCCGTAAATAGATGCGTCCATTCGAGAAACTCAAAATTTTCGCCCAGATTGCCTAATTTTTGACAAATCTGCTGGATTTGCGCGCGCACCTCTGGCAGATCTGGCTGCAAGCACAGACTGATAATGGTATCTAGTTTGCGGGTGACGTATTCGCCAAATACTTGGTCGATCGCCGGATCTTTACTACCGTCGCTGGCCGTCCGATCGGGTACTACGGCGGCTGGCTCGGCGGCTAACAGGTGTTGGAGATAAGCTTTAAGTTCTTCAAAGACCGGATCGCCGATCGGATCGATCGTCGCGGGATCTTGGCGATAAGGGTCGCTAGAGTGGCGGACTTCTTCAATGCCAGCTTTCAAGAATCCAAAGCTTTCGAGAAATAAAGATTGTAAATGGCTATCGACGGCAATTTGGGGCTGTTCTTTGAGTAATTTAAAGTTAGCTTCAAATTGGTTGCCAATTTTTTGAATATCGAGTAGTCCGAGCATGGCCGCACTACCTTTGATCGAATGTGCAGCTCGAAACAGTTCGCGGATCGTCGTCGGCTGTCTGACAGTTTCCGGCAGTTTGAGCAAGCCTTGTTCGATCGTGTTTAAGTGTTCGCTGGCTTCTTCTAAAAAGTAGCCCAGAATGCGATCGTGTTCCATAACGAGGGGATAGGGGATAGGGGTTAGAGGTTAGGGGTTAGGTTTAGAATTAGGGCTAGGGTTAGGCGTAGGGTCAGAGTTAGGGATATGGGGACGCTTGTGTCCTGAAGCCCATTCCCTATTCCCTATCCTCTATCCCCTACCCCCTAAACAACTACTCGACTTTGAATCGTTCGACATAAGTCAGCAGGTTGCGGGCGACGACCACCAGATTTTCGAGGGATGACGATACTTTCTGGGCTTCTTGAGAAGTAGACTGCGCTTGAATCTCGACTGATTGCATAACTTCGGTAACGGCTTTAGAAGTTTCGCGTTGCTCGATCGTATCCGAGGTAATCGATCGCACCAGGGCATCGATCCGATTGGATACTTGAATGATGTCATCGAGCGATCGCTTGGCTTGTTCGGCCAGTTTGGTACCGGCGATTACCTGTTGAGTACCTTGTTCCATCGCGGCCATTACCGAACCCGTCTCGCTTTGAATCTGGAGTACGATATGCTCGATTTCTTTGAGTGCTTTGGCACTTCTGTCGGCTAGCTGGCGGACTTCGTTGGCAACGATCGCAAATCCTTTACCGGATTCGCCGGCTCTCGCGGCCTCGATACTGGCGTTAAGTGCGAGTAAGTTGGTACGAGAAGCGATTTGGGAGATCACCGAGACAATCTGGGAAATTTGTTGCGAAGATTCGGCCAGACGTTTGACCTTACGCGTACTTTCGGCCACTGTTTCGCGGATCTCTTGAATACCAGCTACCGTCCGTTCGACCGCTTCACCACCTCTGAGGGCAGTTGAAGATGCGGTGCGGGCGACTTCTTCCGATTCGCGGGCACTTTCGGCTACCCGTTTGATCGAAGCAGTCATCATTTGGACTGAGTTTACCGTTACGGCTAATTCTTCAGCCTGACTGAGTGCATCCGAAGATAACCGTCGGGCGAATGCCTCACTCTCGGTCGAACTTTGGTTGACCTGAACTGCTGCGACTTGTACCTGTTGAACGATTTGACGGAGACTGTCGATGGTGAGGTTGAACGAATCGGCAACCGCACCCAATACGTCGGCAGTGACTTCCGCTTTCACGGTCAGATCTCCGCGTGCCGCGCCTTCTACATCG
>NZ_JANPGM010000459.1:0-2396 GCF_031423935.1 Chamaesiphon sp. VAR_69_metabat_338 | reverse complement strand
GGGAATGCTAGGTGTAGGTGTTTGAGTCATGGGGAGTTGGGAGTTGGGAGTTGGGAGCAGGGAGCGGGGAGCGACTGAAATCGCGCTGAGGTTCCCTCAGCGTGCGTTTGGGTCAAGACAGCGGGGAGTTGCTGTACCACTGTATAGGAGTTGGGAAGGAGAGAGATTGCTCTAGCTAATGCCACGTATCACTAAAAATTTACATAGTGGGGAGTTTTTCGATTTGACTGTGGGCGTGAATTACCAACTTTCCAGCTTGAGCTTCTAATTTATGCAACTTGAGGGTCATACCTGGAATATCAAAGTTGCGTAAATCGAGTAAATTTGTTAATTGCTCGAAGATTACTGTCACCAGTTTGAGTGTCAAACCTTGACCTTCAGCTGCAAGAATTTCTAGTGAAATCCGATTGCCATCTTCATGAATTTCGGGGGCAGCAGTGGCCGTAAAATTCTTGGTTTCATTTGACTCGCGCATCGAGAAAGTTGACGCAATAACAAATTTATTTTCACCAGGTAAGTCTAGATTTGCCGATTGAATATCGATCGTGACTGGTTGTCCGTCCATCTCCATTTGGAGACCGTGAAATTTGGTACGGATGTAATCGCTATTCAGGGCGCGATTGATATCTATTTCGGTCAAAACGATGCGGGCTTCGGCGTCTGTCGGCTGTGTCAGTTCGATGCTGCCCAAGAGGGCGCGGAGCGGGTCGATCGAGACGCTATCGGTATTGATTTGGATGGTTTCCATCCGTAAATCCTGTTTGACAACCAATCCCTTGCCAGAAATCTCGATCGAATTGACTTTGCCTTGAATGAGATTGCCAGGATCGGTGCGCAGATCGACATCGATTTCTTCGACCACATCCAGTTGACTAGCAATGCCGACTTCGACAACTTTACTCAATGCTAGATTACCTAAATCGGGGCTATTCGCTCCCATGTTTTATTTCTCCATTTGGTATGCAAAATTCGACTGCATGAGTCTGCAACTCTTTTGCCGCGTAATCATAGTGATAACAAATATCAAAAATAATTAAATCTACCTAAAGAGATACCACACATCTCCATCATCAGAGAGAACATTCTGATGGTGGGCGTTGCTAGCATACGAAAGTCGCAAGCATCTAACTGTAATGAAATTAAAACCGATCGAACAACAAGTAGTTGCTGTCGTTGGGGCGTCTAGTGGGATCGGTCGCGAAACCGCGCTTCAACTTGCCAAACGCGGCGCAAAAGTAGTGGTGGCAGCTCGCAGTGAGTCGGGACTGGCATCATTGGTCAAGGAAATCGGGCAATTTGGTGCCGAAGCGATCGCCGTGCGGGCGGATGTGTCTGACTGCGCGCAAGTTAAGCAGATTGCCGATGCCACGATCGATCGCTTTGGACGGTTGGATACGTGGGTACATGCAGCAGCCACAGCGGTGATTTCCCCCTTCGAGCAAGTCACTCCCGAAGAATTCAAACGCGTCATCGATGTGAATTTGATGGGGCCAGTTTATGCGGCAATGGCCGCATTGCCTCTACTCAGACAGACGGGACGGGGTGCATTCATCGCGATCTCGTCAGTAGAAGCCCGTCGATCGATGCCACTGCAAACTTCTTATTCTGCTTCCAAACACGGTCTAGAAGGCTTTCTGGACGGTTTGCGCGCCGAGCTAAGACACGAGGGCGTGCCGATTAGCATTACCAATGTGATGCCTGCGGTGATTAACACCCCTTTCTACAATAAGGCGCGGACGAAACTGGGCGTCAAACCCACTGGCGTACCGCCTTACTATCAGCCCAGTCTGGTGGCTGAAGCCATTCTCCACGCTGCCGAACATCCCACCCGCGACATGATTGTCGGCGATGTCGGACGGGCGATAGATTTCTTGCAAAAGATCGCTCCAGATCTAGTCGATACATTGGTAGGCGCGATCGCGATTCCCGGACAGCGCACTCAGACAATCAAAGCTGTAGACGACCCGAATAATCTGTTCGAGCCGATCGAGGGCTACGACACGGTGACTGGTGATTTCTCCGACAAAGTGATTCCCAGTTTCTTGGATTGGTTCGACGTGCATCCAACCGCCAAATGGACGACAGCGGCAGGATTGAGTGCGATCGCTCTAATTGCGGCCAATTTGTTTAAAGAGATGGAGTAAGTGAGGGAATAGGGGATAGGGAATAGGGAATAGGGATTCGCTTATTTCCTTGGGCAAAGATTGTATTAACGTCAGGCAAACCTATGCTTTGTTTCACAGAGAGAGACAGAACGTAGAGATTAAATTTTGGCACTATTTCTGTATCTAGCACTTATTAGTCATAACGCGTTATCCCCTATCCCCTATTCCCTATTCCCTATCCCCTACCCCCTATCCCCTATCCCCTACCCCCTAAACATATGGAAATCCAAA
>NZ_JANPGM010000458.1:0-2650 GCF_031423935.1 Chamaesiphon sp. VAR_69_metabat_338 | reverse complement strand
CATCCAAATCAGCATCCAACTGAGCAACCCGATCGCCAGCACCCCAAACAGACCTTCCATCAAGGGTTCGATCGCCCCAGCATACTGCTCGTTTGCCGTGCCGAGGCTTTTGATGACCCACTCGAAAGTAACTCCAGCAATGATGCTGAGGGCTATTCCCGCACTAATCCCGAAATAAATCCAGTTTTTGAGATGAGTTTGTCCGGCTTTTTTAAGATAGGCAAAGACGATACCAACTACGAGCGCGGCTTCGACACCTTCGCGGAGGGTGATAATAAACGTAGGTAATGCAGAACTAAAATCCATCTCGGTAGTGCGGGTAAAAGGTTAAGTTGTAGTTTTGGCGATTTTCATAGCTTCAGACTCGATCTGTTTGACAAGCTTGGTCACTTCTTCTGCAGTTTTAACTGGAGCGGCTGGGGCGATGGGAGCTGGCCATGCCTTAGTCAGATCTGCCAGTGTCGTGCCGATCGTGGTTGCCACTGCTGGATTAGCTTGTTTGAGCTGAGGTTCGATCGCCCTAAATAATTGATTTACGTAGGTCACGAATCCCCGCGAATCTTGATACTCAACTATTTGGGCGATCTTGCCTTTGGCAATTGATGACTTGTACTCAGAATTTGCAGTATCCAACAAGCCATTAATAACTTGGAGTGTAAACGTCGCTGAATTGCGCTGAGTGGCTGGGAGGATAGAGATCGCACCATCAACCGATTTCATAGCTACGGTAAAATCGGCATTAACTTTAGCCCCATCTTTCGCACCCCCTTTGACCAAATCGTGAAGGGCAATTAACGGTGTTTTAAATTCTGGCACCTTACGTTCTTTGAGCTGTTCTTCTACATCAGCATAAATCTCTTCAACTGGGTGTCCGATGTGGGGTTCGGCTTGAACGGCCTGTTTGAGATCGAGCAGTTCTTTGGCAACCATCAGATGACCTTTCATCAGTCCCAATTTAGTCATATAGTCTACGTCCCTAGCTTCACCAGTGAGTGAAACATCCTCGATCGTGACCAGATCCTTAATTTGGTCGTACTGCGCCTGGTCGATGACTTTTTTGCTGACTAGCTCCTCTGGTTTGGCATAAGGACGACTACCTTGGATTTTATTCGAGAGGGCTGGCACTCCCAGTTTGGCTTCTAGCTTGTCCAACTCTGATATGAGTGCATTGTTAATATTAATTTTTTTACCACGACTTTCTATCTGGTGCCCGCCTGGTGCCGAACTACTGCTGACTGTGGGAGTCGGTGCAACTGCGGTTGGGGTGGTGTTCATACAGGCATTGACACTGATAAGCAAGACCGCGCTAGCTAGTCCATAACCTAAGTAAGTAAGAAATTTCATCGATATTTATTGATACTATTTTTAAACAGACTTTGCACATCCTACTCCTTTTGAGAATAGTTGGCAAGAGCTAGATGACTGCTTGCTACTCTACGTTTTTGCAACCACATCAAAGAAACCCATACAGCCAGCCTCAGCAATGTTGTCTTGATGCGGATGAAACATAAATTTTCCAGGATATTTGAAGCTAAATTCGAGGATATGTCGCTCGGCTGTGCCCATCGTAATCACATCACTTTCATGACTAGGTACTAACGTGCGTCCGGTCGGATACACCTGAAACATCGCGGCATGAAGATGAAAGGTTGCTACCGGATCGAGTTCGACCATATTTTGGACATAGATCCGAATTAGGGCATCTTGCTGAATGGGAATCGGCTGATACATGTAGTAATTTGGCAAACCATTAAAAGCGTACAGTTCGTTTTTACCGTCACCATTCAGGTCGTAGCCACCCATAATCAGCACCATTTCATCAGCAACGGGGCGAGGATTTGGTGGATCGACAATCAGCATCCCATACAAACCTTTGCCGATATGTCTAGTTACTGGCTCGATGTGGCAATGGTAAGGATAGATCCCGAAAGCATCAGCATCAAACTCATAGATAAATACCGTATTGTTTTTGACGGGTCTGAGGCCGTCCATCGCGGCTGGGTGGGTACCGTGAAAATGGATCGTATGATAGTGTCCGCCATGATTGGAAAACACCACCCGAATGCGATCTCCCTGGGTCGCTCTGAGTGTTGGTGCGGGAACTTGCCCATTGAAATTCCACACGATGAAGCTAGTTGAAGCATTGAGTTGAACTGTCGCCGTACCAGCTTCGAGCCGAAACTCTCTAACCGTCCGACCGTTCTCTTTGGTGACAGTACCATAGTCAAAGCTACGCAGATATTTGGCGGGATTAAATCCACTCTGGGCTGCTGTCGCGCTCATTGCTGGCATCGGTGGTACTTTGAGGCTAGACTGACTCTGGCGATTCATGAAGTTCAGCCCATACAGACCGCCAATCGCGCCTAAACCACCACCAATGCCCCATTTCATCATTCTGCGCCTCGACCATCGACTGGCATCATCGTTGATTCGCTTAAGCATTGAAAATATTATTGAGAATATATAGCAGCTATTTTAAGGGATTGTCACGATCGATTAAATACCCGCACCAAAATTAAGCGATTTTTCAGCCAAAAGTAGGGCTATCGATCTTTCGATCGATCGCCCATAAAATGCCTACGATTGTGTCTTGTCTCGCTGTCTTGACCCAAAGCCATGGGTCGGGAACCTCCGCGTGATTTGGGTCGCT
>NZ_JANPGM010000457.1:0-6461 GCF_031423935.1 Chamaesiphon sp. VAR_69_metabat_338 | reverse complement strand
TCGTGGTGAGATCGATCGCCCGCACGCCAGTTACCGCGCGATTTTCGATGACAAACTCCCGCACTTCATGCTCTAGCAACACTTCGCCGCCGTTAGAGACGATCGTATCGACAAAGGCAGCGACCACCGCTTCAAACTGCTGGGTGGGATAATAGGCTCCAGCTTGGTAGCCCCTAAATAAGGCCACCCAAGCATAGAATGAAAGCTGGTTTGGGGGCAGCAAAAAGTCCGGCCATTGCAGAGCCAGTAGAGTCTGAGCAGCTTGCGGTAGCTGGAATTTGTCGAAGACGTCTTGCAGGGTGCTATTGAGGTAGCGAGCAGTCGTCAAGACAGTCTGAGGCTGTTTGAGTAATTCTAGGGGTGAAACCGGCGGGGCGATAATTTTCATCCCCGCACCAGTTGTTTCTACTTCATTAATAAACCGGCGAATATTCTCGCTGGCAGCTGGAAACAACTGCGACAATCGATCGATTAATTTGGCCGGATCGGCAGGGATATTCAGCAGATAACCGGGCATCCGCATTCGATCGAAACCATCGGGATCGTACCGCTCGAACGTAATTTTGCGCTCTAAGCCGAGTTTAGTGAGGACTTTATGTACCGTTTGTCCTTCGCCACAGTCCCAAACATAGTGGAGTTGGGCGTTAAATTTATACTTTTTGGCGAGGGTAAAGGTATGTCCAAAGCCACCAGGATGTTCGTGTGCTTCGAGGACGCGGACTGTTTTGCCAGCATTGGCCATTAGCGCACCAAATACCAATGCTGACAAACCACTACCGATAATTAGGTAATCTGGCTCCATAAATTTAAGTCCACACCGGAACGATGTGGGTGGCTGGTCGAGAGTAGAAAGTGGGGGGTTGTGTCGTACTTGAGTGAGTCGGCTCTGAGGGTGGCGGTGAAATCCTCTGCGGTGTGGTGCAGAGGCAAAGGTAATTTAGTTGGGAAAAATCTTGTTAATAAAAGGGATGGCTTGTTTCCATTCCTTAACTCTTTGAGTCTGCTGATTTGGGGAGTAGTCCATACAGTCAACTGCCAGTTCGGTCATGACCGAACTGGGATGAAGAGCGCAGTTCAAGTAGAGATTGCGATCGAAATACTTGCAGCTTTGGCACTTGACCGCACTATCCGCTTCGAGCTTGGCTACAGGTTGCCGTTTCTTGGCAGAAATACATGCAGCAATGGCGGTAGCCACTGCTAGCAGAATTGCCGTGCTGCTCACCACGGAAAAACTCGTATCGACTTTGGGCGGGGGTGTCATGCCGCCAGAGATGGGTTCGATGAGACTGGAGGTGGCTTTCATGAATATTCCCGCTAAAATTTACATACATGCTGCTAATGCTGTTATCGAGCGGGTTAGAGGTCGAAAACTACAATGATGAGGTGAAATTATCTCTGTAACTCGCACATCTTAGTTTTACTAGGCATTGCTGTCTCAATGAATCGATCGATAGACAGATCTTCAGCCAAATTTAGATTCTCAAATGTCTCTCTAAAGACAGAGACATGGGTCTTATAAAGATTTTTGGCATTAGTTTCAGTTGGCTTGAAGCTAGACGTTGGGAGTGCCAACTCAAAATTACCGATCCAGTCATCGTGCAACTTTGCATACCTCACTCCCATAATTTTGTAACTTATCGTTAAATTGCTACGCCCAGAGATCGAGCGATCGGGGAAACTAAAATCTACTTGAAATAATCGATCGTCATCCCCATGCCCATCAAAACTAATCAATTACAACAGCTCTCTCCCCTCACCGTTCCCGATCGACTGCTCATGGGGCCAGGGCCTTGTAATGCACATCCCACAGTGCTAACAGCCATGAGTACGACACCACTGGGACACCTCGATCCGGCTTTTTTGCAGATTATGGACGAGATTCAATCCCTCCTGCGGTACGTCTGGCAAACTGACAATCCCCATACGATCGCCGTCAGCGGTACGGGTTCGGCAGCCATGGAAGCGACGATCGCTAATAGTGTCGAACCTGGGGAGGTCATGCTGATTGGGGTGGCGGGATATTTTGGCAATCGATTGGTCGATATGGCCGGACGCTATGGCGCGGATGTCCGCACTATGACTAAGCCTTGGGGGCAAAATTTCTCTCTCGATGAACTCCGTGCCGCCATGGCCGAACATCGCCCCAAAATTCTGGGGTTGGTTCACGCCGAGACATCGACGGGTTGCCGCCAACCGATCGAGGGTGTGGGCGAATTGTGTCGGGAGTACGACTGTTTGCTACTACTGGACACTGTAACTAGTCTGGGTGGCGTGCCAATTCATCTCGATGAGTGGGGTGTCGATTTAGCCTATAGCTGCTCTCAAAAGGGCTTGGGCTGCGCTCCAGGCGCATCGCCATTTACCATGAGTCCCCGCGCGATGGCCAAACTCTTAGCGAGAAAGACAAAGGTGCCCAACTGGTATCTGGATATGCTGTTACTGGGTAAATATTGGGGCGTGGAGCGGATGTATCACCACACTGCCCCCATCAATCTCTACTACGGTTTGCGCGAAGCCTTACGACTAGTCTCCGAAGAAGGCATCGATAAAAGCTGGGCGCGACACCAAACCAACGTCGAATATCTCTGGTCGAGTTTAGAAGCGATCGGACTAACCATGCACGTAGAGAAACAGTATCGCTTACCCACCCTCACTACCGTCTGTATCCCCGATGGTATCGATAGCAAAGCCGTCGCCAAGAAACTCCTCACCGAACACAATATCGAAATCGGTGGCGGCTTGGGCGAACTCGCTGGCAAAGTCTGGCGCGTAGGATTAATGGGCTATAACAGCCGGACGGAGACAGTCGATCGCTTAGTTGCGGCACTCAAACAAGTTATAAACTAAATCTAAAAGTAGCGAGATCGGCTAATTTTAGCGATCGAGTCATCAACCCCAAAATCGATCGCCAGCATAATTTGAAATTGGCGATCGATTAGCGCAATAGATTCGATCGATTAGCCTACTGCTACTTTCGTAAATTCCATTGTCCCCAGTTGCCAACTGTCGAGGGGATCTGTACCCAAGGTACTGCGGTTGCCGTTGCTGTTAAATTGGTAGGATTCATTTGTGCCTGTGCTGGTGACGTTTTTAATTTGGTTGTCTATCTAGCGGCTATCGGCTAAAATCTATTTATAACTATCGATAGATCTCTTATGCGATCGACTCTAGAAATAGAAGGAACTTGGGAAGAAATTCTTGCTAATGCTAATGAATTTTCTGGTAGACGAGTTAGATTAACTTTGTTGGAAAAAGGAACGAGTCAAGAAACAGATTTGCTCAAAGAAATCAATCTTGGAGTTTTATCAGATACGTGGTCGGAATATCATCTACTCATTGCTAAACGCCAAGCTGAAACTTTGACAGAAGCGGAGCAACAGCAACTAATTGCAATTAGCGATCGATTGGAAGTTGCAAATGTTCGCCGGATGCAAGCATTAATCGAACTGGCAAATCTGCGCGGTCAGTCTTTAGCTGAAGTAATGCAAGAGTTAGGAATTCCAGAGTCTCATTAAATGACTGAAATAACTGCTCAACAAAAGGAGTTGATTACTCAAAGAGCGCGAGGATACTGTGAGTATTGTTGGAGTCAAGTCAAGTATTCACCCGATCCTTTTTCTATCGAACATATTATTCCTTTGTCCAAAGGTGGGACTTACGATCTAGATAATCTAGCTCTCGCCTGTCAGGGGTGCAACAATCGCAAATATAATCATATTGAAGCGATCGATCCGATCGATGGTAACTTCGTACAGCTATATCATCCACGTCAACAATTACGATCTGAGCATTTTATTTGGAGTGATGATTTTACCGAGCTGATTGGCATTAGTCCGACGGGGAGAGCTACGATAGTTCGGCTACAATTAAATCGGGAAGGGGTAGTAAATTTACGTCGAGTGTTGAATATGGTTAATCTCCATCCTCCTAATTGAACGATCGACCCAGTCAATAGCAATCCAAATTAGGTCGATCGATGACTAAAATTGCTCAATCGATTTTATAGACTCGATCGAATATCATCATCAGCACAGATCGAGATCGCAAGCAAAAGTTTTTGCTCCATACAAGCTCTATCCACTCTACTTCTCTTACTGCTCTCTACTTTTGTCCCAAACATCTTCAAATTCATCTGCACTTATTTCCAAGTCACCATCTTCTGGTCGGAAATTTGCAAAATTAAATTCTGGTCGCTCTGTAAAAATGTACGCACCATCTTTTTCATCATAAAGAGTAGCCCAGTACGTTGCAGATCCGAATACTCTTATCTGTCTTTGTACAATATTTTTTCCATCTAATTCACAATAAAACCATCCGTCTTCATCCTGTAATGAAATATCATAAAATCTTAAATATCTCACAATATTTTCTCGGATATTACTATTCTGTTGTTTAAATTTAGACCCCGTTTGTTCAACAAAAATTGAACATTGTCTCTTGTTTTATCACCTTTTGCTGTCAAGGATTGTCTAATCTTCAAGCCTGGTACGTCTATTTCAATAAAGTGAGTTAAGAAATTTACCTGTAGGTTGGGTAGAACGAATGTGAAACCGAACATTTACACGATCGATAGTTGCTGGTGTTGGGTT
Source organism: Chamaesiphon sp. VAR_69_metabat_338 (assembly GCF_031423935.1). NCBI lineage: Bacteria > Bacillati > Cyanobacteriota > Cyanophyceae > Gomontiellales > Chamaesiphonaceae > Chamaesiphon > Chamaesiphon sp. VAR_69_metabat_338. The sequence continues at coordinate 1,872 of NZ_JANPGM010000457.1, read as the reverse complement.
TCGAGGCTCAACTACAAATTTATTTTCCGATCTTGCCACTTTTTCCGACACTGTTTCCTACTCCCCACAAATCTACCAAACGGACGAGGCGGTCGCCTAGATAAATCTATAGCATTCTAGATGAAGTATACCTAGAAGCACATGGCACAAGATCTATCGACGCTGCCAGCACCAGCAGGTGACGGGATTGCGGGCAATCTAACCGATCTCGGTCGCGATCCGCTGGGCTTTCTCACTACATGTCGGGATTACGGTGAGATCGTCCCCCTGCGCTTGGGTTTGACTTCTAGCTGCGTACTCACTAATCCCGACTACATCGAGCAAGTGCTCAAAAACCGCGACACTTTCATCAAAAGTCGCGGTTTTCGCGTTCTCAAGACGTTGCTCGGTGAGGGACTACTGACGGCTGAGGGCGAATCCTGGTTCTCGCAGCGACGATTGGCGCAACCGATGTTTCATCAGTCGCGGATCGACAACTATGGCAAAATCATGGTCGAGTATACCGATCGGATGTTGCAAACTTGGCAGGATGGCGAAACCCACGATGTCCATGCCGATATGATGCGCCTGACACTGAAAATCGTGATGAAGTGTATCTTTGATGCCAATGTCGATACTGGTGAAGCGCACGCGATCGCGGAGGCTCTAGATGTCGCGATGAATTGGTTTGAAAGCAAGCGACGGCAGAATTTTTTGGTGTGGGAATGGTTCCCTCGACCGGAAAATGTCCGCTATCATCAAGCGATCGCCAAGATGGATGCGGCAATCTATGGGTTGATTGCCAGTCGGCGACAGCAAACTGACGATCGAGGGCACGATCTGCTATCGATGCTGATGTCCGCTCGCGATGAAGATACCGGGCAGCAAATGAACGATAAATTGCTGCGGGATGAAGTAGCAACCCTGATGCTCGCCGGACACGAAACCACGGCCAATGCCTTGTCTTGGACATTAATGCTATTGTCCCAACATCCTGACGTGCGCCAAAAACTCACTGCGGAGTTGCAACAAATTTTACAGGGTCGCTTACCTTCGATCGCCGATCTGGGCAAATTGCCCTACACGAACCAAGTTATCAAAGAGTCGATGCGGCTCTACCCACCCGTCGCTATTTTTGGGCGCGAAGCCGCCAAGGATACAACGATCGGCGATTACGATATTCCGCAGGGTACAGTCATCACCATCAGTCAGTGGGTGATGCATCGCCATCCCAAATACTTTAGCGATCCCGATGCCTTCCAACCCAAACGCTGGACGGAAGCTTTTGAAAAACAATTGCCGCGTGGCGTATATATTCCTTTTGGCGATGGCCCGAGAGTCTGCATCGGCAAAGGTTTCGCCCAGATGGAAGCTGTGCTGTTATTAGCAACGATCGCTCAACGCTTTGAATTAGATCTCGAACCAAATTTTGAGATCGTGCCCCAACCGTCGATTACTTTGCGTCCGGCTACTGGTATCCGCGTATCGCTCAAACGCATCGGCGAACCAGTCGCGATCGGCGATCGATAATCGATTTACACGAGCGGAAATCTCAACAAAGTTCGATCGCATTAGCTCGCTCGATTGTCGATTCGGTCTAGTTAAGTAGCTGGACATAATTAAAGTAACAATGACGACATCGCCCTCCCCCCGCCCTCACCCCGCCCTCACCTCCGGCTCTGGCTCCCCTCTCCCAAGCTTGCTATCCATTACGCAGATCTCGTTGTAACGTATACTCAGAGAGGGTTGTGCCTTCATGTTGCGCGGTCGATTGACTCTGCAACCGACCGAATGATGTTCGCAGCAGACGAGAAACAGCCTTTTCTCAAAAGGCAACCAAAGAATGGAATGCTTGCCAGTCATGGCTTCTGGATACTTGTGCGTAATGGATAG
>NZ_JANPGM010000456.1:0-1792 GCF_031423935.1 Chamaesiphon sp. VAR_69_metabat_338 | reverse complement strand
ATCAAATACATCGTCATTTCACCCAGGGTAATAATGCCGGCGATCGCTTCGATAATAATCCAGGCGTAGGCTCCATAAAACGCGATCGTACTCAGCAAGCCTAATAAATAGCCCCAAACGCCTTTCTTAATCGTCAGATTGCGATCTTCCTTGTAGAGCATATTGAAGATATTGCGGTACCGCTGCAACAGCATGTCACCGAGCTGATAAAGTTGCACCTCTTTGGCGTAATCTTCTCTAGCTAATAATGTCTCTAAATAATGTTGCTGGCGGGTTTCAGGCGATCGCCAGCGAAACAACCGGAAGGCGTGTTCGGAAAACCGCGTCTCGGCAATAAACGCCGGAATCGCCGCAACAATTAGCACCACCACCGCCCACCCCGAAAATCGCCATAGCAAGCCGCTAAAAGTAATCAGAGTCAATGCGGACTGACACAGCCCAAAGGTGCGCGTAATCAGGGATAACGGACGGCTGGAGGCTTGAGATCGCGCCTGACTCATCTTGTCGTAAAATTCAGAATCTTCAAAATGCGCCAGATCCAATGTCAGGGCTTTTTCGAGGATCGATTCATTGACGCGTTGCGCTAATAATACTCGCAGTAAGGATTGGCTGATAACTAAACCCTTTTGCACCGCCGATAATAAGACGATCGCGACAGCTTCTAAACCTACATACATCAGCGCATGTTGACGATCGATCTGTAACCCGCTCCGATTCGCTAACACCACACTATCGACGATTAATTTACCTACAAACGCGATCGCACTCGGCAATAATCCCCCCGCGAGAGTTAACATTGCCAGCGATACTGTCAGGCTCTGACTAGTCGTCCAAACTAAATCTAAAGCTTTGCGGCTGTGGCGAAATACAGATAACGATTGGCGGATATTTTTACCTAACTTACCTAATTGTTTCAGTCTCGATCGGGGAGGTTTTTCTTTACTATTCATCATCTAATTCTTCGGCTAGCTCATCGAGCGATTGTAAGATTGTATGTCGAGAAATTTGGCGATACTTGGAGTCGAGTTTTGGCTCGAATTGTTTCTTCCCCGTACCGCTTTTTTGTTTCAAACTATTTTCGATTTTGGGTTGCGATTGCAATTGCTGTTCCCAGGCGATCGCGTCGGCTAGAAAATCTAAATAATGCTCGTAGCGTTCCCACTCACCCCGCACGAAACAATTGGGTTCGTCGCGATGGGTACAGTTACTAAACTGGCAATTACCCGCAGCCAGCCGCTGGCGGATTTCTGGAAAATAACCAGGTAATTCCGTCGGCGCACACACCAGATCCGGTTGATTGAAACCTGGTGTATCGGCGATCGATCCACCCGTCGGGATCGGAAATAATTGGACGTGGCGAGTCGTATGTCGTCCGCGACTGAGTTTGCCCGAAACTGTTGCCACGCGGACATTTGAATCGGGAATTAAGGCATTCGTCAAACTCGATTTCCCCACGCCAGAATGTCCGGCAAATACCGTAATCTGCCGATCGAGTTCGATTTGCAATTCCTCGATCCCCAGCCCTGTTTCCACGCTAATCACGATCGGTTGATAGCCCCACTCACTCAATCGATCGCACCATTCCTGTCGTTCTCGATCGGTGACTAAATCGCTCTTATTCAAGCACAGACTGACTTGCAAGCCCGTCGATTCAGCTTTGACGAGAAATTTGCTCAACAGAAACGGATCGAGAGCTGGCTCGGCGAGCGCGAATACTAATAAGATCCGATCGGCATTCGCCACAGGCGGTCGATCGAGTAAACTATGACGGGGAAAGACATCAATTACGACC
>NZ_JANPGM010000455.1:0-8307 GCF_031423935.1 Chamaesiphon sp. VAR_69_metabat_338 | reverse complement strand
GTTAATCCGATTAGATCTATGGTCAGAAGTAAAGATAAGTTATTAATACTCGATCTAGATGAAACACTAGTTCGTGCAACCGAACAGCCATTGATGCTGCGATCGGATTTCTCGGTCTATACTTATCATGTTTACAAGCGTCCATATCTAGATACTTTTCTCACAACCTGTCTGGATTGGTTCGATGTTGCTGTCTGGACATCCTCAGGAGCTGAATATGCAACGAAGGTTGTAGACAAAATATTTCCCGATCCACAAGCTCTAGCCTTTGTGTGGGCGAGCGATCGATGTTCGATTGCTTATAATTATAATTACGATCGAATCGATCGTGATTATCCACCGTACTACTCGCGTAAGCCATTAAAGAAGGTCAAACGGCGAGGATACAACTTAGAATCTGTTATTGCGATCGATGATACTCCGAAGAAATGGGAAAAAAGTTATGGTAATTTAATTGAGATTAGGCCATTTGAAGGTGATGAGTCCGATCGAGAATTGGAGTATTTACTTATCTATCTGGATACTCTTAAAAACGAGAAGAATATCCGCAGCGTTGAAAAAAGAGGATGGCGAGAGAAAATCATCAAATAAATTTATCAATATTTAATCAATATGACTGAAACAAATGAATCTTCAGCTCGGATCGTTCGCGTAGCGTCTCCAAAGGAGAATCGATTAGAGCGATTGATGGAGCAACAAATAACGAATACAGCCGATCTTACTCAACAGATTAAAGAAATTAGCGTTCAAATCAAGGCACAAGCGACATTTCACGACAGGTTCGAGCAATCGCTGTCTGCGACTAAGCAACTAATTGAATCTAATGCTAAAGCGATCGCCGCTAATAGCACTAGTATTGACAGCGAACGTAAGGCGATTAAAGAATTGCGCCGGACTATTCGTGAATCGAGATTAGATAATTTAGATCGCCACCGAGAGCATCAAGAGCGCACTAAGGCACTCTATGACAGTATGGACGATCTACAGGACGATATTAGAGAAATTGGTAAGAAGATCGATCGACAAACTCCTCCTGAATAAAGATTGACTTTATCGATATTCGTGATGCCATTTTAAAGCTTGAGTGATATTGTTCGGATCGAAATTGAGAGATTTACATTGGCTCTGGTACGTTACCCTACGGGATAACACACCCTACAAGATTCCTACTGCTAAATACATAAAACTAGCAACCAGAACCCCGACTTTTTTAAAAAGTCGGGGTTCTTACCACTTCAGTTAATCCGATCGAGCGGTTAGCGCGCCCCGACTTGTTGCAAAATCCGCACGATCTGGGCGTGTTGGAGATTTTCTTGCGGGAATTGATATAGACCCATTTGGGCGTATTCTAGTGCTGAGTAACTGTTTGCCTCTCCGGCTGGAGCTTGAGTATCGGCACCGGCATCGATCAGCAGTTGCACGATCTGACCGTATCCAGCATAAGCAGCACTAGCGATCGGGGTAAAGCCCAATTTATCTCTGAGATTGACATTTGCTCCAGCTTTAATTAATAGCTCGACGATCGCCGTATGTCCGGCAGCCGCCGCATTACTAATTGCCGCACCGCGATCGAGATCGAGGTTGACATTAGTTGCCAATAGGGATTTGACCCGCTCGACATTGCCAGCACCCGCAGCTTGGATCAGTTGAATCGATCCTAAACCAGCGGTGGATGCGCCTGCTTGCATCAGGAGATTGAACATTCCATAATTCTCGGCAGCAGCGACGGCGGAGAGGACGGTATGGCCGCGATCGTCCTGAAGATTGAGATCCGCACCAGCGGCGATTGCTACCTCGACGCAATCGGCATAGCCAGAACCAGCCAGCGCGGCGTAGAAGATCGCAGTTTTGCCACCAGCACCCCGTTGATCGATCTCCGCACCACCAGCAATTAGGAGTTGCAAGATCTGTTGGCGATTGCTGGCAAAGAAACTACCCGCAGCCAGCATCAGCGCGGTCATTCCTGCCGTTCCCAAACCATCGTCATCGCTGAGGAGATTGGGGTCGGCTCCAGCCGAGAGCAGCGTATTGACGATCGATCGATGTCCGTGATAGGCGGCTGCCATCAAGGCGGTATGACCTTTGGCACCGAGTTCGTCGATTTCGATGCCCACTTCGATCGCCCGATTGACCTCATCGAGATTGCCGACTGTGGCCATTTCAATGAATTTTTCCACGGGGCGATTTTGCTCGCGAATGCGCCGTTTGCGGGTGGCTTGGAGGAGTTGTTCGCCATCGCGATCGGCACACAGACGAATGGCAGTATTAACTAAGGGGTATAAATATTGATAAATTTCGCGTTCTTCACATTTGGCAGCAAACAAAATGGGCGTCTCGCCTTGGCTCCAGGCATTAACATTCGCCCCTGCCGTTACCAATAATTGCACGACTGCCCGATGGCCGTTTTTAATCGCCGCGAGTAATGCCGTCCAGCCATCGCGACCGACGGGAGCATTGACATCAATGCCGCGCGGCAACAGCATTTGGACGATTTCACTCTCGCCGCGTTCGGCGGCCAAGCCGAGTGCGGTCGTCGAAGTACTACCGTTATGGGGGTTGGCAGCAGCGGCGAGCAAGCACTGCACTACCTCTGGATGTCCGCGATCGATCGCCATCCCTAGTGGTGAATAGCCCAAATTCCAGTCATAGCGATCGAGATTGGCTCCCGCTTCGATCGCTTGTTGCACTAAGTCGAGATCGCCATCGATCGCTGCTGCCATCAACGAAGTATTGGTGGCATTCTCTTCATAGGCGGGAACTGAGGGCGCGCGCTCTTGTTGCTGGGCACTATGACCAAAAATGTCCGTGGTAGTTTGGGTATCGGGATCGTCTTCTGGCTCATCTTCGCCACCGATAACTGGAAATAAACTCGAATCGAGATCGGATAGCAGGTGTCTGTCGGCACGCAGATCTAGATCGGTATCGATTTGGGCTTCACTGGGATAGAGATTGCCCAGATCGATCGCATAGGTTTCACCCTCTTCCCAAGCTTGAGTCGAGATAAAGCCCTCTGCGTCAAGTTCCGATTCAAATAAGCGATCGAGCTGTGCTTGCGGACGAGCGGCACCGATGGGGTCGAGATCTGGTAAGATTTGACCGAAATCATCGACAACGTAAGTTTCACCCTCAGCATCAAATAACCGATCGATCTGCGCAATTTGGCGATCGAGTTGGCTCTGTGGATGTTCGCTGGCTACAGAGTCGAGATCTGGTAAGATTTGACCGAAATCATCGACCACATAAGTTTCACCTTCAGCATCAAATAACCGATCGATCTGAGCAATTTGGCGATCGAGTTGAATTTGCTGATGCTCGCTGACTACGAGGTCGCTGTCTGGCAATAGTTGCGCAAAATTATCGACAACATAAGTTTCATTTTCACCCCATTCACCGATGGGCATCGCCAGCCGGTCGGCATCTTCGGCAGCGGCGATCGTCATCCGATCCAGATCGATACTCAGATCGAAGGCGTAAGTTTCATCTGGGACAAAGCCAGCATTGTTGAGCGGTTGCTGGAGCGAACTCACAGTTCCGTCTTCTGAGAACATTTCGGTGTTGACAATATTGTGCGATCGATTGCTACTTTCGTTGGCCGCAAAGACTTCGTCTAGATCGAAGGTATATGTGGCCTCATCCTCCGCAGCCGAGCTGAGATTTGGCCACTGAGCCGCCATCTGCTGTAGTGAAATGGGGGGATTTGCAGTAGGCGAAGATTGCGATTGCTCGGTTGGGATAAGTTGCTCGATCTGAGTGGCTCGATCGTCGGCTGGTTGATGGAGCGAATCGAGTAAATTTTCAAAGGGGATTTCGCGCCCGCTAGTTAGTGGTGGCGTAAGTTCGGTATCCGCACCTGGAGAGCCAACTGACGCTAGAGACGATCTTCCCGATGCCGTCTCATCGCCGACCCGATCGGGACTGGCATCCAGTTCTGGGTGCATTTGGGCACCAGCAGCAACCAGGAGATCGACAATATCCAGATTGCCTTGGCGACAAGCTAATGCTAGAGGTGTTTGACCGCGATCGTTGGGATTATTTATAGCTGCGCCGGAATCGATCGCTAGTTTGACTCGATGGTAATCGATCGCGGTAATTGCCTCAAATAAGCTCTGAGTTTGGTGATCTACACTCATGATTGCTGTGTCCAAAGTTGCGGTGTGACAGGCGATGCACTCAATGCAGAGCCTATAAGTATATCTTTCCCAAGTTACTGCTCGAAATCGCGATCGCCGTGAATTTAGCTACCTTTACGACTACTCATGCTACCGACCCCTAGCTCCCCTCTTAATATTGGTTGATAATATAAAGACTTCAGTCTTTTGTGCGATCGCTATGTTCGGTACTATTCCTCTCAGTCTCATTCTGATCAATCTTGGCGGGTTACTCGTCCTGATCGGCTTTTTTGCATACGCCATCCAAGATGCGACATTCAATCTCATTGGTTTCTTCTACGGGGTGCCCCTGTTCTTAGGCGGTTTGGCACTCAAATCAGCCGAACTAGAACCCGTACCATTCGATAGCGTCACACCCGCCAATCTCATCAAAGTCCGCGAAGCACAAGCTACTCCCACACTCCATCAAATTCGCAAAGATGTCACCCGCTATCGTTACGGACAAGAAGCACATTTAGATGTGGCTCTTGAAAAACTCGGATTAGCTCCTAGCGATGACGATCGACCGATTCTCAAAAGCCTCCAAGAATCAGAAATCGGCGGTGCTTACGCACTAACTTTAAAATTTTATTCACCGTTTATGAGTCTGGATGTGTGGCAAGAAAAGCAAGAAAAAATTACTAGGTTTTTTGGCCCTGGGGTGAATGTCAAGATCGAGCCAGACGACGATCTAGAACAGATCGATCTGACTTTAATTGCCGATCCCGCTAAAGAGCCAGTTACTTCTCCAGTCTGACGGCATACCACTGCACGTACTCTCCAGGGACGAGATCTAGTTCGCAACTGGTATCGAGTAAGTATTGGACTCGGGCATCAGTGCCGCTAATTTGCCGGACATCGTTCGGCAGATCGTCAGCAAATTTAACGACAATTTCCTGGAGCTTGGCAAACATTTCGGCTGGAGTCAAGATCTGCTCCGGTCGATCGGTTTCGAGCAAAACATACGCGTCGTTATTAAACATTAACGAGTCAGACATGATTTAGGGGATAGGGGATAGCGATTCGCGCTCGTCGGGAAACCCGACGAGCGCGAATCAAGACAGGGAATAGAAGAGAAAAATCTTCAGTTATACATTAATCTTACACTTAGGATAAATCCGTATTTAGTATTTATGTTTAATTCACATTCTCCAATTATTTAACGAACTAATTAAAATTTAATATTCCTTGCCCCTATCCCCTATCCTCTATCCCCTATTCCCTACCCTATGAATCCAATTCTCGCGCTGAACTATGAAACCGCGATCGAATCGCTCGGTACTGACTACTATGATGACGTAGTTGCCGCCGAATTTCCCCAACAGATTTTACGCTTTCGGAATGATGACTTATTGATTCAGCTCGGACTCGATCCGACTGAAGTTAGCGACGCCGATTTTGCCGAAGCTTTTGGCAAATTTGCCAATCCCGCTCACCCATTCCTGGCGTTGCGTTATCACGGTTATCAATTTGGGGAATACAATCCGGGATTGGGTGACGGACGCGGTTTTCTGTACGGACAAGTGCGGGATATTAACGAAGAACTCTACGATTTTGGCACCAAAGGTTCGGGACGCACGCCTTATTCCCGTGGCGGCGATGGGATGTTGACCCTCAAGGGTGGCGTGCGCGAAGTGCTAGCCGCAGAAGCACTCCATCAGATGGGCGTGCGGACTTCACGCTGTTTGAGCTTGGTAGAGACGGGTTTAGACTTATGGCGGGGTGACGAACCATCGCCGACGCGTTCTTCGGTAATGGTGCGATTTAGTCGATCGCATATTCGGTTTGGCACTTTCGAGCGATTGAATTATCTCAAACGTCCGGATTTAATTCAGAAGTTATTAGACCATGTTATTGCCTATTATTACGGTCATTTAACTAAGCTGGAAAGCGGCGACCGTTATGCAAAATTTTACACCGAACTCGTCCAACGCGTTGCCGAATTAGTCGCGCAGTGGATGTCGGTGGGTTTTTGTCATGCGGTCTTAAATACTGATAATATGTCGATTACGGGGGAGAGTTTTGACTATGGCCCCTATGCCTTTCTGCCCACATATAATCCTGACTTTACTGCTGCCTATTTCGACCATTATGGCCGCTATAGTTACGGCAATCAACCTGGCATCTGTAAACTCAATTTGGAGCTGCTTCAGCAGCCTTTGAGTGCGGTTATTGATGCTAAGGTGATGACTGAAGCACTCGCTCAATTTGAGGGATATTATTTTCCGTACTATAAGCAACTGATGTTGCAAAAGCTTGGTTTGGAGGGTGAGACAACACCAGCTCGCGATGAGTTATTGGTGGCAACGTTGCAATTATTAGCAGATACTCAAGTTGGTTATCATCAATTTTTCTACGATTTGAGTCGAGCTTTTCAACTGAGATGGCAACAAGATCTCAATTCAATTCTGAATGAGACAGAATTAATGCCAGAAATTGTGAGTAATGCTGGCTATCAGAAATGGTTGCAGTTATATCATCAAGTTTTGAGTGAGTTGCCAGCAGTAGAACTTGAGGCAGTCGATCGACTGTTAACTCGATCGAATCCCCAAACTATTTTATTACGTCCGCAAATTGAAGCGATTTGGGAACCGATCGCCCAAGCGAATGATTGGGAGCCTTTTAATAGCTTGTTAGAGAAGATTCGATCGGGAAAGTAGCAACCTAAATACTTAATATTAACCGCAGAGGCGCGTGAAGAGCGCAGAAAAATAGTGGATACTAATCCGAGCGATCGCTTTTTAAAAACCGCATTAATCGTTGGTGGCGGACGGGGAATTGGATTGGGATTCGTGCGACAGTTATTGGCACGGGGGGAAATCGGGCGGGTTTATGCTACTTATCGACAGGTAGAATCGGCAACGGAGTTATTGGAGATCGCCGATCCGAAGTTGGATTGTGTGCAGATGGATATTACCGATGAAGCGCAAATTGCAGCCGTAATCGCGCGGATTCAAACCCAGACGGCTGCGCTCCACTATGTAATTAACTCTGCGGGGGTGCTGCATGAAGGTGAGCTGCAACCGGAGAAGAGTTTGCGGCATATTAATAGCGATCGATTATTGCGATATTTTCAGGTAAATAGTATCGGGGCGTTGCTATTATTCAAACAAGTTCAGCCCTTAATTAAGCATCCAGATCGATCGATTCTAGCGACGATTTCGGCCAAAGTCGGCAGTATTGGTGACAATCAAGCCGGTGGCTGGTATGGTTATCGCGCTTCCAAAGCTGCCTTAAATATGTTTGTGCGGACTACCGCGATCGAATATCAACGCACTTGTCCTCAGGCAATATTAGTCGCGCTCCATCCCGGTACGACAGATACGCAATTATCGCAACCATTTCAGCGCAATGTTCCCCCCGAAAAGTTATTTTCAGTCGATCGTACCGTGTCGCAATTATTAACCGTCATCGATGGATTAGCCGCCAGCGATAGTGGCGAATTCTTCTCCTGGGATGGCACGCGATTACCGTGGTAGCGACAAAAGTAGCTAACCGTGTACACATATCTCTGGTGGGAAGCGGAGTTGGTGGAATCCCCCTAAATCCCCCTTGGAAAGGGGGACTTCCGGATCTTTTTCCCCCCTTTTTAAGGGGGGTTAGGGGGGATTCAGATCTCAAAACGAAGTCCGAAAGACTTGTGTAAACACCGTAGCTTTGTAAGGGGGGTTTGGGGGATTCATATCTAGAAACGAAGCAAAGGAGACTTGTGTATAGAGCGTAGCTTTCTAAGGGAAATTTTGAATCAGAGTGAATCGGCAATTTGTTGACAAATGCGATCGAAGTCATTCATTACGTCATGATTGCTAAATCTGATAACCTTAATCCCGTAGCCTTCTAAAATCGCGCTCCTCTCTGTATCATAAGTCATTCCTTCTTCGGTGTAATGTTGTTGCCCATCCAGCTCGATCGCTAATTTTACAGACGCACAATAAAAGTCCACAATAAACCTGTCGATCGGTTTTTGGCGCAGTATTTTCACTGGCAAATCATGTAGATACTCTTCCCACAGTTTTCGCTCGGCGGGAGTAGCATTTTTCCGCATTTGTCGGGCGAGTTCGATAAGATTGTGGTCGTATGGCAAGTGAAAAGTTGGCATTTTTTACTTTTTCTGTGGGAAGCGACATTGGTGGAATCCCCCTAAATCCCCCTTAAAAAG
>NZ_JANPGM010000454.1:0-6837 GCF_031423935.1 Chamaesiphon sp. VAR_69_metabat_338 | reverse complement strand
CTTTTTAAGGGGGATTTAGGGGGATTTACCCACTGTAAACGAAGCAATTGGACTTTTCAGACATCCTCTCAGGATGTGGGGCTGTCTGACGGTAAATCTGCTGGAGTTTGATTAGGTTTGACTAATAGCTCATCGCGCAGGCGCGAGATAATTGTTTTGTCATCGATGCGATCGAGGATTTCTTGGATGACGGTATTGGCACCTAATTGACCCCACGTAGAACCTTTAGCCAGATAGATTTGCGCGGCTTTGCCGACTCGATAGGCACCGTAACCAGCAACCGCACCTTGGATGGCACCTGCGCCTAAGTAGCCAGGAATGGCAGCGACATTCAGACTAGAGCCGACTAACAGTGCTGTAGTTTTGCCCACGCCGAAGATGATACCTGTGGCTACTTCACCCAGCAATAAGCTCGCGCTGCTAAAGACAATCCCGTTGAGTAGTTTTACCAGCTCGTATTTAGTCGTCGGCAGATTATATAACTTAGCCAGCGATCGAATCAGCAGTAAATCCACTAAGACACCGCCGAATAGATCGAAAATTGCGATCGGATTTGCGGTAACAGCGATCGCTTTATAGCCCGCAAATTTCCGCACCAGATCGTTGGCTTCGGCTTGCAAATCTGTAAGGGTATTTTTTGCCAAACTCGATTCGGCAGCGCGAGCTTGGACTAAGGCATTAATCGCCAGTAAAGACTTACCTTCGCGGGCTAATAATTCTTGAATTTTGGTGCGGAGCGGTTCGATTTGAGGCGCGGGTTTTTCCCACTCATATTTTTTTGTGCCGTCGGGATACTCGATTCGCACTTGAATGGGGGTCGGATCGGCGGCAACCATGACAACCTCATCTGCGGATAATAACCGCTGCAATAATTCGTCGCTGACACTGTCTTCACTCAAGCTCTGTAACTGCTGATAGATCGTTTGCCGTTCCTGTTCTGGATACAGGTCGGATTTATTAAATACTAGCAATAGCGGCTTGTGAGCTTGCCTCAATTCTCGCAAGGCTTGGTACTCTAGCTGGGTAATATCGCCAGCGATGATAAATAAGATCAAATCGGCCTGATTTACCACTTCGGCAGCCATCGTCGCGCGAGCTTCGCCATCGATTTCATCTAAACCGGGCGTATCGATCAGATCGATTTGAGTCAACCCATCTAGCGACCAGCGTACTTGTCGCGGAAAGCGGGTCACGCCATTGAGTGGCCCCACTTCTAAGATTTTTTCACCGATTAAGGCATTGAGAACTGCTGATTTGCCGCGACTGACTAACCCAAAGACGGCAATGCTATAACTAGTCTGCTCTAGCTTGGTCAACGTGTACGCTAAGGTGTCTAGATCGCTTTGCAAGGTGGGAGAAACTGCGCCCAACTCTAGGTTGGTATATCGAGCTAAACTCTGCTGCAAACTCGCCCTAGCACGATCGATGTCTAATGAAATTGGGGTGGGGTTGATAGCTGTCTCAGGATTGCTCATACTCTAGATACCCGATCGCAGAATTATTCAACAGGCTATCACTAGATTAGCTTACTAGGCGCGACGATTGAAATCTATCGATCGACAACAAATCTGGCTGTCGGCGATCGCCACAATTCTCCGGCGTGGCAATTTGGGTATTCTAGATTATCACTACTCGATCGGCTACAGCAGGAGATTTTTTATGTCTACCATTTTGGGATTAGGATTAATCATTGTTAGTATCTATTTTCTAGGTCAGAACATCATTTTTACAAATCAAAACTATTACGACTGGTGGCATAAAATATCTGCCACCGGATCGGTCTTGTCTATCTTGGCTGGAGTTGGTTCTCTGACCTTCTGGCGGCAGCAAATGGGGCATTTTGGATGGGTTTTGGTCGCGATTGGGATAGTTTTGGTATTCTTAAGTGGTGGTGTTATCTTACGTCCGATGAGCTTGTGGACGTTTTTTGTGGCAATGTTGTCATTTGCCAGTGGCTATCAATTACTTACTGGGGGTAGAATGAGATTCTAAAGTATTATTTAAAAGTTCAGCTAGCTGAGTAGTAGCAATGAAAGGACGAGTTTACCACAGCCTTTGTTTAGTGGCGATCGGGTTATTGACTGCTTGTGGAAAAAATAGCCAGCCGCCAACTGTAGTGGCGACACCCACGGCGACCCCGACACCGATTGCCGCTAACCCAACGCCATCGCCCGTCGCCACACTTCAACCTAGCCCTACACCCGCCACCCCCGCGACACCACTCCCCGTCCAGAAAACCCCAATCGCTTCGCCACCGCCAGGATCGGCCTCAAAACCGACAATTGCCGAGCTACCCAAGTCGCTCTATCCAAATCCGACGCCGATCCCGATTATCGTGCCTTCAGAGCCAACTCAATCTAAAGCCAATTCCAAAACTAAACCGATCGAGAGAATAAAGCTCCCGATCGATACAGCGCGACAAATTACGCCAGTCGGCATTGGTGACGCCAAAATTGGGATGACACTCAAGGAGCTAAAACAAAAAGTCGGCATGCAGGTGCAATTTCCCATCAAAACCAATTTTATTGAAGGCTTCGATGCGATCGCCGTGACCAAAGGTGGCACCGTACAATACTATATTCCCTATCCCACTGGCACCAATTTTACCGATGCCGATCGGATTCAACATTTAATGACTGATAATCCTAACTACCGCACGCAGCAAGGCGTCGGGCCAGGAACGTCGATCGGTCAGGCCGTCTCTGTCTATGGTGATGCCACGCTCTCGATGAGCAAAGACAACGAATCACGAGAGTTTATTAACTTTTCCAAACATCCTAATGGCTTAGCTTTTCGTCCGAAACCAGTGGGCAAGCGGAATTTTGCAGGTGATTATCCCGAAAGTAATGACGATTATCTCAAGACGGAAAAGTACGACAAACAAGCCGCGATCGGTCAAATTACTGTCTCGTGTTCGGAAGAAAAGTGCGATTTAGACCACTAATTAGGGAATGGGGGATAGGGGATAGGGGATAGGGGATAGAGTAGTAGTGTTTAAGTGTAGGTCGTCGATCGACAGAAAGTTTTCAAACAACTTTGTAAGTCTTCAACATAATTGAATCGGTACGATTCTATCCTCTATCCCCTATTCCCTATCCCCTCTCCTTATGAATCCTCTCCGCGTTGGTATTGCTGGGCCTGTTGGTTCTGGTAAAACTGCTTTGCTCGATGGCTTGTGCAAACAATTGCGCGATCGCTATCAGTTGGCGGTCGTGACCAATGATATTTATACCCAAGAAGATGCGCAGTTTCTAGTCAATAGTCAAGCACTGACCGCAGACCGCATCGTCGGTGTCGAAACTGGTGGGTGTCCGCATACGGCTATCCGCGAAGATGCTTCGATGAATATTGCCGCGATCGAACAATTGGAACGAAAATTTACCGATCTAGAGATCGTGTTTCTCGAAAGTGGTGGCGATAACCTTGCGGCTACTTTTAGCCCTGAATTAGTAGACCTGACGATTTACACGATCGACGTTGCTGGGGGCGATAAAATTCCCCGTAAAGGCGGCCCTGGTATCACCAAATCAGATTTATTAGTCATCAACAAAATCGACCTTGCCAGTCATGTTGGTGCCGATCTGGGAATTATGGAACGAGATAGCATCAAAATGCGCGGCGATAAACCGTTTATTTTTACCAATCTCAAAACTGGGCAGGGATTGGCAGAAGTTGTTAACTTTGTAACCACTCGAATCTCACCGCAATCCTAAAGATCGCGTCGATTACCTATGGTAGGCTACGCCAACGATCCGCTTGTAATCTGCAAATAGGCGACCGCTGGGGCAATTTCTGGCGATCGCCGCTTTCGATCTGAGAATGTCAATTATGGTAATTAGCTTGGGCAAGCATTCTGGTTGCTCGATCGGCATTATGTCTAACGACAGATGATGCTAGCGGTTGTGGGTTTCTAACTGCTGGGGACTAGGATGTCCGCTCGCGTTAGTGACAATCCAAATCGCTAAAATATCCGGTCTATCAGTGGTACTAAAGATCTGCGATTTAACCGCAGCCAAGATCGATCGAGTAACGATCTCTTCGTCGATTGCGCCCCGGTGTCCCCACCGAAAAAGTGGTTTTTATCGCTCTCGAACGGGAGATTTAGAGCGATCGGTGGGAGATCTCAACTATAAATGTTCTCAGCGGACTTTTTAAAGATCTGCGATCGACAAAATAGCAGCCGCAACAGTTACGATTCGTGAATCATAACTGTTGCGGCTGCTAGCATTCGAGCTAATTATCTTGAACCAAGTGGATGTGTTTGTAGCCGAGTTTGATACTAAAAGTATCGCCCTCTTTTAAACCCATTTCTTTGGTATAGGCTGCGCCAATCAGCAATTGGCCATTTTTATGAACCGTTGCCTTATAAGTAGCGGTTTTACCGCGATTATCTCTGCTGGTTTCGTCAAGTTTGACTCCTTTAGCTGTGAGAACCGCGTCATAAAATCCCGATAGATCGGTACGGGTAACGCCTGCTTTGGTGGTTTTCACGTAGCCACACTGTGTAGCAGTTTCCCGCTTGGCAAGATGTGAAAGTTCTTTAACTTTTTGCAGCAGAGCTTTCCCAGTAAGTGGCGATGTAGGGATAGTTGTTTCTGCGACGGAATCGACTTTAGGCATAGTTTGATGAGTGGATATGGCGGATACTTTTGACTAGATATACAGTTTACTTCATATATTAGTCATGATGAAGCTAACTTTATCTTAGTATATTATGCACTTAATTATAATTAAAGTTCCAATTAAATTCCAATTTAGTTTGAATTTAACACCGATCGATTGTCAATTTGCTCTAGCAGGAGGCTCCCGATCGTCGAAATCAAATCCCCAATCTTCATCATTTAGATTGCTGGCAGGTGTCGTGCGATCTGGATCTGTCGATCGGACGGAAGATGCGGCTCGATCTAGATCTCGATCGCGAGGAGGATCGTCAAAATTAGCAGCATCCGGCTCATCATCAAATTCAGTTGTTAGCGGCTCTTTATACGGTGGCTGAATCAATCTAAAATCGGCATCATATACTTCGCGACTAGCTGGTTGGCTTTGAGTCTCAAATTTACGGTTAGCAGGCATCCGCTCGTTCTCAACTGTGGAGCGTGTGCTTTGAGTTCTCACTGGGGGCGAATCTTCCCAGTCTAGTTCGCGATTTGGGGGCGGCTCGTCCCAATCATCCCCATCATCCTCAACACTAGCCGGAGCTGAAGATCGGTTGGTAAATCGATCGGTTAAATTCGATCGATAGCTTTTAAATCTACTAGTTTTGGTCGCAGGTGGCGGCGGATCTGTGGCATTGGGATCTGCTGATTTAGCTGAGGATAAATTGTCCGATTCAGTTGGCGAAGTATAACTAAAAAAATCTGTGTCTTGCTGCTGCAATCGCGACTGGAGCTGGCGGACTTGTCGTTTGAGCTGCCGCCTGTCGATCGCAATTAAGAGTTGGATCGTCAGGCTCGATAGCAATCCCAAACCGATGGCGATCGTCAACCAGACCCCAATTGGTAAAGAGATTGTCGGCTGGCTAAAAATAACGATCGAGATCGTGGGTGATAAATTCGATCCCACCACAATCCCTAACAGGATCGGTAAGAATAGGGCAATAAGAATTTTCATAGGCTTTAAACGAGCGAATATCTGTCTATTAGCACCATTTTGAGTACTTGATGCTGGCAGAAACTTCCCCTTAACGTAGCATCTTTCGATCGAATAGATACACTTTCACCAGCGGTATAACCACTTGGATCGATCGCGGCTGCACTCAGACCAATTTAAGAGTCATCGATCGAAAATTAGTAACCATAACTAACGTCAGTTTGGGATATTAGTTGCCTGGAGACTGGAAATCGTTGGCAGTCCCAATATTTTTAACCTGTTGGCGTAGCCTCTCCGTTAGGAGAAACTCACGTTAATTAAGCAAGCGAATACCCAATCGCGATCGACTTTCAACTGGCGATCTTAAAGCCACGATCGATTGCAAACCAGCGCGATCCAAGTCCCTTCACTATTAGGAACCTGCCTTTTGGCAACTTTTAACTTTCTACTTTCAACTCTCTTCCGATTTCCACCGATTGAGCGGGATACAATCGATATCTAGTCGATCTAAAGCTCTGGCAATCACAAAATCGACCAGATCGTCGATCGATTGGGGCTGATGATACCAAGCCGGACAAGCTGGGACGATCGCCGCACCTGCTTCGGCTAGAGTTGTGAGGTTACGCAAGTGAATCAGACTAAAGGGGGTTTCACGGGGCACAATGACCAGCTTGCGGCCTTCTTTGAGTTGAACATCCGCCGCCCGTTCCAGTAAATCGCCGCTCAACCCCGCTGCCAGTTTGCCGACAGTACTCATGCTACAGGGCATAATTATCATTCCTTGCGTTCGATACGAGCCACTGGCAATATTCGCACCGACATCGCCCCAGCGATGACAGCGAAGTTTGCCCGCTGTCGGCACGCCAGCCAACTCTCGCCAAAATTCGGCTTGATCTTCGGGTTCGCTGGGCAATTTAATCTGGTCTTCAGCTTGAAAGACCATATATGTAGATCTCGATGCGACTAGTTCGATGTGATAGTCAGCAGCGAGGAGATATTTGAGCGATCGAATGGCATAAATCAGGCCAGATGCGCCGGTGACGCCGAGAATGAGTGGTTTAGTCAAGACTAGTTGGGAGTTGGGAGTTGGGAGTTGGGAGCATAGATCTAGGGTACCCACGAGTTATCGTAGCAATAGTATCTATGTGTTGGGGCAAGATCTGAATATACCTATTTATACAATCGGTTAAGGGCAATGTCTTGACCAAAACGCACGCTGGGGAAACCTCAGCGCGATTTTGGTCGCTT
>NZ_JANPGM010000453.1:0-3548 GCF_031423935.1 Chamaesiphon sp. VAR_69_metabat_338 | reverse complement strand
CCTGGGCGAGATCGCCTGAAGATATATGGATTGAGGTAGAAAGCATTGAAGCTGCTGTGGCGGCGATTCCAGCTAGCGCAGAGCGAATCTTTGTAACGATCGGCAGACAACAACTCGCCCCATTTGCCGTGCTCACAGATCGCTGGTGTCTGATGCGATCGATCGATCCGCCCGATCCGAGTATCCCATTACCACCAGGCAAATTATTACTCGATCGAGGGCCATTTAGTCTCGAAGGCGAACGTGAATTATTCAGAGAATATCAGATTCAAGCGATCGTGAGTAAAAATAGCGGCGGCGATGCGACTTATGCCAAAATTATTGCCGCGCGGGAGTTGGGTTTGCCGGTAATTATGGTGCAACGTCCGAGCTTGCCTGAAGGAGAAATTGTGGCAGATGTAGCGGGTGCGATCGCATGGTTAATCGATCGACTTTAATTAAGTCGATCGCGAGTCAGATTCTCAAACTAAAATATTGATTTTCCCATGCCAAGAACGATCGACCACGACCAATTGTTCAAACAACTGTTGAGTACATTCTTCTTAGAGTTCCTCGATTTGTTTGCACCTGAATTAGCTACTAATATCGACCCAGATAATTTTGAGTTTCTGCCTCAAGAATACTTTACCGATCTTATCGCAGGCGATCGTCGGGCGATGGATTTGGTGGTAAGGATTAATCTGCGCCGTCGTCCGAATGAGCCAGATGCCGGTAAGGTATGGGCGATCGTCAATTGCGAACATCAGTCATCTTCCGAGGCTAATTTCAATCGACGGATGTTCTTATATTTTGCGCAGTTGCATCGCCAATATTTGGAACCAGTTTACCCAATTGCGATCTTTTCTTTTGACGAACCCAAACGGCAGGAGCCGGATCGGTATCGGGTCAGATTACCAGGATTGGATATTTTAGACTTTAATTTCCTCAAGATTCAATTGAACCAGTTGAATTGGCGAGATTTCTTGAAGCAGAAGAATCCGGTTGCTGCAGCTTTGATGTCGAAAATGAAGATCGATCGTCAAGATCGGGCAAAGGTTAAGGTAGAATGTTTGCGATCGATTGCTACTCTCAAGTTAGATCCAGCAAGAGTTTCAATTCTATCTGGGTTTGTCGATAGTTATCTTACTCTTAATGCCACAGAGGAGATCGAGTTCGATACTGAAGTTGCTAGTATTAAGAAGGAGTCTGAAAAGGAGCAGGTTATGCAAATCGTTACTAGTTGGATGGCACAAGGTATCGAGCAGGGCATCGAGCAGGGCATCGAGCAGGGAGAACAACAAGAGGCTTTAAGATTGGTGTCGCGGGTGTTGCAGCGACGGGTGGGGGAATTAGATCCGGAGGTAAGCCAGAGATTGGATCGATTGTCGGTGAGTCAGCTTGAAGATTTACTGGATGCTGCTTTAGATTTTACGCAGATTGGGGATTTAACTGGTTGGTTGGATGCGCATCAGCGATCGTAATAAGCTAAGTTTGTTGCTTGGCATCGTTCGAGCTAATGTACGATAACAGCTCTATCTACTGCTATCTATCGATTTTCGATTTCAACTTTTAACTCCATCGATTACTTCTAATACTGACTTAGGTAATAACTTATCCTTAAACCAAATCACCTCACAAGGCAGATCTCTGGCATTCAATCCTGCTTTCTCTAGATTCAATCGTTCTGAGATGGCTAAAATGAGATTTTTACAGCCAGACTTATGGACTTGCGCAAATTTTTTCTGTAAATATTCCGGTCGCCAATAGCCGACAATTTCTAAAATATAATCGCGGCCATCAGGATGAACTAACCGAAAATCGGGAATCATCACGCTGCCAGGAATTGGTAATAAGTTCACTTCTCGCTCTAGTACCCACTCAGTTTTGAGCTTGTCCCAGCGATCGGCAAATCCCGCTTCGAGCATACTATCGTAGGATTTTCCTGGTGGATAGTGAGTTTCCAAACCACATTTATCAGTCAGGCTAAACCGTCCGACTTTGATATTGCCAGTATAGAAATCTTTGGTTTGGAGCGTTGCGCTCAGGCTCCATTTAGTAACGTGCAAAATTGCCGGAATTAATTTGGCAATCGCCAGTCCATAGCGGGTACTAGCTTTAAATAAACTCGTCGGGCCATCGACTTTAATGGTAAAGCCGTGGTCGGCATCGCCTTCGATATAGGTCATTAACTGAAATAGTTTCAGATAGCGAAATAGTAACTTATATTGACCGGGGACATTGCGATGCGCGTTGATAGTTAATTCGCTGGCGCGATAAAATACACCCTGAACTTGGGAGAGATTGTAGCGATGAATCAGGGCGATCGGATCGGGTGCGGTAAACTCGGTTAAAATCCGATTTTCGGGCAAATCCGCGTATAAACCCTGGGTAATTTGAGCGGGAATAATTTCCGCGCTCAACTCTTGGGAGAGAGTACTGGCAAGTGTCGCTAAGGTGGTCTTACTATGCTCCACACTGGGGCTGGAAGTTGCTGAGAGGGCATAGACGCGTTCGCGCAGTTCGGACGGCTGGAGGGGGCTGACAATCTCAAAGTTACTAAAGCTTTGGCTCTTGAGCAGATGGGCAAATCCCCGCTTGACGCGAAAGTCGGGGCTATCGCCTTCTAGCTCCAAGAGCATTTCATCAAGTTGTCCCTGAGTGCCGCCAGTCACGGACGTGAAGCAATCGATAATCTCGATCGCCATCTGAATGTGGTGCGCGTCAATTTCGATGCGTTTGGGGACGATCGATTCGCCATTATGTCGATAGATGAGCAGATCGCCAGGTAGCATTTTAAGGGTTAGGAGTTAACCAGCTAAACATTTGTGTTGCCGTGAAATCTAGTTTGAGAAAATCAGGCACAGGCAGATTTTTCTCGCCAATAATTTCGAGGGGTTGCTGTTTGGGAGCGAAGCAAATTACCAGCTTTTCGGATGGATCTACCAACCAACCTAATTGTGTCCCACAATCGAGACAGTGCAAAATCTTACTAATAGTTTTGGTCGGGCTTTGCTCTGGAGAAAGAATCTCAATCGTCCAATCGGGATAAGCCATGCAAGAATTACTAATTTCGCCATTTGGATCGACAGGAATTCTTGGCCATCTAAATATTGCTACATCAGGCACGATGCTCCAGGGGAGCGGCTCCGCCAACGAGCGAGCATCGAAGGTACAGCGTAATTCTGGAAATGCCATCCCCAATTGCTGTGGTTCTACAGCATCACTAATTGCATTACATAGTCTGAATTGCAGTCACGAGTGTTTTCCTTGAGGCATGTTTTTTTGAAAGATCTGTCCGGCGACAAACTCACTAGCTGGCTCTGTTTCTGGTAGTTTCAGAAATTCTTCTAGCTTCAGTATTTGCGGATAAGCTCGTACCATAGTGGAATTGTTTTTAATCTTCACTCTATTCTACCAAATAGATGAGTGTGAACTACCCGACTCTCATCCTACGGATAGAGAGCGGGCTTCCGACTTCGAGGGCGACCGCCTCACAGATGTCTTGCGACCCCTGCTTGGTCTGACGTTGCCTCCATCGGCAGTCTCGCTAGTTCCTAACGAGAGAATCC
>NZ_JANPGM010000452.1:0-2742 GCF_031423935.1 Chamaesiphon sp. VAR_69_metabat_338 | reverse complement strand
TCGAAGATGATTCGCAAGCAAGCCAATCAAGCGCAGTTTTTGGTAGTGAGTCTGCGTCGTCCGATGATCGAAGCGGCTGACAGAACGATCGGGGTGACGCAAGCACGGGGAGCTTATACTCAGGTATTGGGCATCAATCTCAAGACTTCAGCGTAGGCATCTGCCCATCCTCAAATATGCTTAAAAACGTCAAAATTATCAGAAGCATTGATGAACGATTAGTTGATGCAGGTATATCGAGTTTATCAACTCAAAATCTTGATGATTTTGAGTTGGTATGGAAACCACAACTACAAAATTCCATCGCAGAGGATCGAGTATGGGATTGGGTGAAAAAAGAGCGAATTTATGTTTCTAGCCCCAATTACGAGAGTTATGCCGTCGAATGTGAAGGGATGACTCAAGGATTGATGCTCATCGATACTCGCTTTCATCGTTCTCAAATCGAATCTAGCCGACGATTGGTGTATGTATCTTTCCTTGCCACAGCTCCCTGGAACCGATCCTTAATTCAAAATCCACCTACCTATCGAGCCGTAGGAAGTGTTTTACTCCAATTTGCCAGAGAGCGTAGTTTTGAATTAGGATATGGAGGCTTAGTCGGTTTACACGCATTGAGTGAATCTGTCAGTTTCTACGCCAAAATGGGCATGATTGGTGGAGAGCCGGATTCAGACAGAGATGGGCTACCTTATTTCGAGTGGTATCGTCGCGAGGAGTGAATCATGGATAACAAAGGGATAGATCTTTCTAGTGTGAATAACTGGAACAATAATCCAAATTGGGCAACAGACGAAGAGTGGGTGAGGGCTGCGGCTAATCTGGAAGCCGAGACAGGAGTGGACATTCTGATTGGTGCAGATTTAGGAAATAATTTAGATTTCTCTGACGAAATTATCTCCATGCAAATCGATGTCGATCGATTGACAGTAGTTATTCAAGAAGGTTTAAGAGATTTGTTATCTCAAGAGGAACTGACAACATTAGTAGCTGAAACTAATGCTTATATTAGAGAGCGAGTTTATCATTTGAAGTTCGTTGGCGAAGCCTTTCGGAACGAAAATCGTTCTAAAGTCTAATTTCATCTCTGAACGATCGGGGTGACGCAAGCACGGGGAGCTTATACTCAGGTATTAGGCATCAATCTCAAGACTTCGGCGTAATTTCAATTCTCATCTTAATTGTAGAAAATTATTTTGATGACTTGCAAGCTAGAGGTGCTATATCGATCGAGTTACTGGGCACAATAATCTATGAGTGTTACAGCGATAGTCGATCGCCCTTGAAGCAGTAGAATTATGGAATCGGAACAAAAGATCGATCGTGGAGTAAAGTACAACCCTTTATCATACTTGCTATCATATTATCAGCATTCGTAATTTGTATTTTTCTTTGGAATGTTGAACAGTATAACGTCAATTCTTTACAAGATAAGATTGAGAATTTCAAAAAGGAGGCTGTTCAAGTCTCAATTAGTAATGAACAAATCAACCCAGAAGAAAGGCTGAAGCTGAAAAAAGATATTTTAGTAATTGAAAAAGATGCAACTACGATTCAGAACGGTGTTTATACGCCTTTAATTCAAGTAATCGGCGGAGCAATTTTGAGCATAACCGCTTATGTTGGCTATTGTAACTTTGAGATTGGACAAAAGAATCTAAAAGTTACTGAAGATAAGCAAGTTACCGAAAGATTTAGTAAATCCATCGAGCATTTAGGGAGTGATAAAATCGATGTTCGACTTGGTGGAATTTATGCACTAGAACAAATTGCATTTGATTCTGCTAAATATCACTGGACGATCGTTGAGATTCTAAGTGCTTTTATTCGAGAAAAGAGTCAGTCTAATAGTGCCGATTCAGTAGGGGTAGATATTCAAGCAGCTCTTACGGTGATAGGGAGAAGAAAACAATATCCAAATGATAAAGTTATCGACCTGAGAAAAATTAGTTTAGTAGGAGTAGAGCTACAGAACACCAATTTTAGCAAGGCTGATTTTAGTAGTACTAATCTCAGTAATGCCAACCTCAGCGGTGCTAATCTCAGCGAGGCTAATCTCTCCCTTACCAATTTAATTGGAGCCGATCTTAGTAATGCTAACCTCAATGGTGCCGATCTCAATAATACCCATCTAGATGAAAGTCCAGAGCCTGATGAATATCCAGAAGATCCACTTGACATTCTACTAATTGATTTTGATTCTACTGCTGCCAATCTCAATGGCACCGATCTGTCAACCTGTAGAAACTTAACTCAAAGTCAATTAATATTTGTGGCTAAAAACGAAAATACAAAGTTACCAGACTACTTGAATATTCCAACATCATGATCTATTCTCTAAATTGTAAAATTCAGCACAACATCTATTTCTAGATAGAGCTTACGCAGGTGTTACTAGACCACAAAACATGGGTACCCTACTAATATAGCTTCAGTTGTATTAGCATAAAACCGTTGTCTTTGCGCTGTCTAACTTTATCAATTTTAATATTTTGCCAATTCGTTATGATCATTTTAGATATTTTGATCGATTCAAATTCTATAACGATCTATTTTGAGTACCTTTTTAACAAAAAAACTTCATCAAGCAACCACATTAAATCTTATGTTACCTAAAAACAAGTTTCTTATAGGATCGATATCTCTTCTATCTACTATTGTAATTCTTAGTGTACTTGTAATAAAATGTAAACCTCTCAACTCTAGTGAATATGTTGCTTTAGCAAAAGAAAAAAGAAGCAA
>NZ_JANPGM010000451.1:0-2449 GCF_031423935.1 Chamaesiphon sp. VAR_69_metabat_338 | reverse complement strand
TTGATTTTTATTATCAGCGTGCCTCGGTCAACAAAAGCCTCAAAAATTACTATCAAGTCTTAGTTGACTGCAAATATATTCTCGAACGGGTTGCCCATCCGTCCGCCCGCTGGTTGAATGCGGTGGCTCTTGTCAAGCTGGAAAACTATCAAATTGCCTTAGCCAGTCTGGATCGGCATATTGAGGATTATCCTCAAGATCCAAATGGCTACTGCTATCGCGGGATCTGTTACGAACGACTAGAAAAACTGCCTCAGGCATCGATCGATCTGGATCGGGCGATCGCTTTACAAGCCGGACAACCAGTCTTTCATCACGCACGCGGGCGCGCTCGCCAAAAAATGGGCGATCTGCCCGGTGCCTTAGCTGATTTCAACATCACGATCGATCGTAAACCCCAGGCTGCCGTATTCAACGATCGCGCCGAAGTACATCGCGGTCTGGGCGATCGCCAAGCTGCTTTGAAGGATTGCAATCGGGCGATCGAATTAAATCCCAAATTTATCAATGCTTATTTTCGACGCGGCCTAATTTTTGTCGAACTTGGCGATCTCGAATTGGCATTGTTAGATTTTGACATTACGCTCGACTTCGATCCCGAATACGCCGATGCCTATATTCAAAGGAGTTGGATTCACTTTAGAAAAAATGATTATACTCGGGCCAAACAAGATTGTCGGAGTGTTAAAGCACTCGATAATGCTTCTTTTTGGGCTAACTATATATCGGGCGTCGTCGATGGCCTATCGGGTTTGCACCATACCGCGCTCAAGAATTTTAGCCGCGCGATCGAGCTTTCACCCCACTACGTTTCGGCAAGGTATCATCGAGGCGTCGTTCATTATGAGCTAGGCAATACAGCCGCAGCGATGGCTGATTTCGAGCAAGCGCGATCGCTGCAAGATCGCGGTTTGGAACGATTAGTCGATCGGGATGAAACGGGATTTTATGCCGAGGGTTTAGCACTTTATCATCTGGGTCAACCAGAAGCAGCCCGCACGGTGATGATTCTCGGCGCATTGTCAGCCAAGCGGTTTAATAATCCCAGTTTTCACCAGCTCATGCAGACTAAAATCGAACAACTGGGGATGGCTTCTGGCGAACTCAGCAGCAGTGCCTCAAATTCGTGTACGGTCGTGCCAAAAAGTGCGTAGTAGTCTTGGGCAAAAGTAACTATTTTGCGGGGAGCGGGGAGCGCAATACATCGCGAAAATTTTCGATCGAACGGTTTGCTATAATAAAAAGCCTTGCGATCGAGAATCTAGCCGCCAAGGTGCGGTAGAGTCAACTGTTTATGATGAAAAAACGTGTTTTATCTGGCATCCAACCAACTGGTAATTTGCACCTGGGTAATTACTTAGGCTCGATTCGTAATTGGGTCGAACAACAACATCAGTACGAAAATTATTTTTGCGTTGTCGATCTGCATGCCATTACGGCACCCCACGATCCCCAAATTCTTGCCTCCAATAGTTACACGATCGCCGCTCTCTATCTCGCCTGTGGCATCAGTACGGAGGATGCGAGTATTTTTATCCAATCCCATATTCCCGCCCACAGCGAACTCACCTGGCTGCTCAATTGTGTCACGCCCCTCAATTGGCTTGAAGACATGATTCAGTTTAAAGAAAAAGCGATCAAGCAAGGCGAAAATGTCAACGTTGGGTTGCTAGATTATCCCGTTTTAATGGCTGCGGATATTTTGCTTTATCAAGCCGATGAAGTGCCAGTAGGCGAAGATCAAAAACAACATCTCGAACTAACGCGGGATATTGCCGTCAGATTCAACCATCAATTTGCCAAGAAACAACCCGTCTTCAAGCTACCGCACGCACTAATTCAAGCCGATGGCGCACGAGTGATGAGTCTGACTGACGGTACTAAAAAAATGTCCAAATCCGATCCCTCAGATCTGAGCCGGATCAATTTATTAGATAGTCCCGATTTGATTGAGAAAAAAATCAAAAAATGTAAAACAGATCTCGAACGCGGACTGACATTCGAGTCGATCGATCGACCGGAATGTCGCAACCTCCTGACTCTTTACATGCTGATGTCTGGCAAGTCCAAAGCCGATGTAGCCGCAGAATGTCAAGATCTCGGCTGGGGTCAATTCAAACCATTATTGACCGAAGCAACGATCGAACATCTTCGCCCGATTCAAGCCAAATATCAAGAAGTCATCGCCGATAAAACCTATCTAGAGTCGATTCTCCGTAACGGTAGAGATCGCGCTGCCTCGATCGCCGATCGGACTTTGGCGGATGTTAAGACTGCGTTGGGATTCTCGCAGCTTGGGGTTTAAAGAGTGAACTACCCGACTCTCATCCTACGGATAGAGAGCGGGCTTCCGACTTCGAGGGCGACCGCCTCACAGATGTCTTGCGACCCCTGCTTGGTCTGACGTTGCCTCCATCGGCAGTCTCGCTAGTTCCTAACGAGAGAATCC
>NZ_JANPGM010000450.1:0-3128 GCF_031423935.1 Chamaesiphon sp. VAR_69_metabat_338 | reverse complement strand
ATTCAATCCACCCCCCAACCCAAATCGATCGCCATCAGCTATACGCTCAAACAACATCGGCAAACTCACAGCGATTTAGTCGCATTACTAGCTAAATTGACAACTTGGCTCGATGCCAATCGCAGCCGTCAGGAACCTTTTCCGCAGGTAGCGGCGTCTACGGGTTTGTGCGAGCATTGTAGCTTTGCCGTGCGGTGCGATCGCCAGCATCGAGACGATCGATCTCCAACCAGTATGGATCTGGCTGAACTGCTCCCCATCCCCATTTAATGCCGATCGGCTTAAGCTGTGACAATGGTAACTAACGAACTAGACTCAATCGCACGGTTTAGCTAATCTTCAATTAAGATTTATAAAGATTAGCGACTTAATCGCTGGTAAAAAGATAATTCATGCAGCAAAGTTAGCGAGATTGAGTTAAATTAGCAGATACATAATTAGCACTCAGACCATCGCTAGTCATCAACGCTCGGCTCGCTCCTCACCTTCCCAGAATGTCATCATTGTCACTATGATCCAACCATCTAAACTTCGATCCGTTTGGCACCATCAACTAGTTCTGCGGGGAGCGATGTTTGCCGGAGCCATGCTTGCTACATTGTTGCCAGTTGCCACCAGTTCTACGCTTGCAGTGTCTAAAGATAGCCCCAAAGCGATCGTGGATGAAGCTTGGCAGATCGTCAATCGGGAGTACGTAGACGGGACTTTCAACCGCTTAGACTGGCAAAAAACGCGGATGGAATTGCTCAAGCGCAACTATCGCAATCGCCAAGAAGCCTACGTCGCCATTCGCTCGACCCTCAAAAAGTTAGGCGATCCGTATACGCGCTTCATGGATCCGCAGCAGTTTCAATCGCTGAACAATCAAACTAGCGGCGAAATGTCCGGTGTCGGCATTAAATTAGAAGCAAATCCGCGCACCCAGCAATTAGTCGTTGCCGAAGCGATCGACAATTCTCCCGCATCTAAGGCGGGGATCAAAGCTGGCGATATCATCGTCGCGATCGATGGTAAGTCTACCAAAAACATGAATCTCGAAGGCGCAATTAGTCTGATTCGGGGTGAAATTGGCAAATCAATTACCCTCAAAATCTCGCGGGGCAGCAAGAGTCCGTTTGATATCGCCCTGACGCGCGCTCAAATCGAAGTCTCATCGGTATTTTCAGAAGTCAAACAAGAAGGCAAGTTGAAAGTCGGCTATATCCGTCTGGCCGAATTTAGCTCGCATTCTTCCGAGCAAATGCAAAAAGCGATTAAAGATCTCAATCGCAAGCAAGTCAATGCTTACGTGCTAGATATGCGCGGCAATCCTGGCGGCTTGCTGCAAGCCAGCGTCGAAATCGCGCGGATGTGGCTCGATAATGGCACGATCGTCAAAACAGTCGATCGTAAAGGCGGTAATGAAGATTTTCGCGCGGTACAGGGCGCACTGACTCAGCTCCCGATGGCGGTATTAGTCGATGGTAATTCGGCTAGTGCCAGCGAGATTCTAGCTGGTGCTCTCAAGGACAATCGCCGCGCCCAAATTGTCGGCGCGCAAACTTTCGGCAAGGCACTAGTCCAATCGGTACACTCCCTCTCCGATGGTTCGGGGATGGCGGTAACTGTGGCTCACTACTATACGCCTAATGGCACCGATATCGGTCACAAAGGCGTGACGCCAGATGTGAAGGTAGATCTCAACTTTAACGAGCAAAAGAACCTGGCTGACTCGCCAGCGTTGCTAGGTAGTCCTCAAGATCCCCAGTATCAGCGCGCAGTTGCCGTATTGCAAAACAAGAATATGGCTAGTCCTGCTTCAGTCAAGAGTCCCGCAATGAGTAGCAATCGCTAGATTTTAACAATTACTCAGTTCGGTCGTATCCTCGACTTTTTGAAAAAGTCGGGGATATTTTTTATCAAGCAGAACGCAGGAGTTCGCGACTTTGTTGTTTTTGCCAGACTTGAAAAATTTCAGCTCGACCGTCGTTTAATAGAGATCGATCGAGTTGATAGATGCCAGTCGCTTTATCCAGTTTTTTCGCGCTAACAGATTTCGATCGAGCTGATTTCGAGCCAGATGTAATTGGTTGTACTTTCAAACCTAAGAGCTGGAGGAAGCGATTGAGGACAGAGATCGGGCTGACTTCACCGTTATTATAATTGGGCATGTCGATACCGATCGCGCGTTTGATATGCTGGCTGCACAGATAACTAATCCGTTTGAGCGAAATCAGATCGGGATCGGTCATTTGTAACTGACGATCGGGATCTAGGAAATTAATAATTCCTAAAGCTAGTAAGCCTTGAATTTTGAGAATATGATGATTGGCATCTGGCAAGAAAACCTTGTCGGGTCGGCTTTCTAAATCTCGATCCCAAACTAGATAAATCGATTGGGGTAAATATTGTTGGTGATTGAGCAAATAAAAGTGTGTTAACAATTGACCATAATAACCCTTGTCATCTTTTAATTTGAGTTCGGGGGTAATTATAACCCCATAGCGTTGCTGGAGGGTATATTTCTCGACTTGAGCGCGTTCTAAATCGCTGAGAAAGCGTTTATTAGATAGATATTGAAAATCACGATGGCCGAGATCTGGTGCGATCGCAATTGCCTGTGCTGCCTGGTTCTTAGCTTGTTGTTGGATCTTTTTAGTCTGAGTGCCGATCAGATTATATTCCCGATCGCGTTGCGTTTTTTCTTTGTGAACGTCGGCAATTTGTTTAAGGATTTCAATTGATTTTTTAGGATCTGTTTTAGTGGCATGAATTAAAGCTGTTCTGAGTTCTTGCAAACTTTCGCGATCGCGATCTTCACTGATGACAAATACTTGATGTCCTTCACCAATTAAGCCCGCTTTAACAGCATCGCGATGGAGGGTAATTGAGGCATTAATCCGCGCGGCAAACTTCGCCCAGGTGCGTAGATGAATCGGATCGAAGACGAAGGGTAGATCGACATCGATCCGCGTTAACGGACACATCAGCGCGTAATTTTCTTTATAGTTTTCTTGATACCAATAAGCTAGCGATCGATAGTTATTACTACCGCTACCGATCGTGCCCATGCCACGTTTTGCACACCAGATATAACGTGGGACATTCGCCCGAACTCTGGCTAATGCTTGGCGAACTTCGGTATCTGG
>NZ_JANPGM010000449.1:0-1576 GCF_031423935.1 Chamaesiphon sp. VAR_69_metabat_338 | reverse complement strand
AGCCGATCGGCATTAAATGGGGATGGGGAGCAGTTCAGCCAGATCGATGCCGGTTGGAGATTGATCGTCTCGATGCTGGCGATCGCACCGCACTGCAAAGCTACAACGCTCGCACAAACCCGTAGACGCCGCTACCTGCGGAAAAGGTTCCTGACGGCTGCGACTGGCATCAAGCCAAGTTGTTAACTTAGCTAACAAGGCGACTAAATCGCTGTGAGTTTGCCGATGTTGTTTGAGCGTATAGCTGATAGCGATCGATTTGGGTTGGGGGGTGGATTGAATAAACCAATAAGTAAAAGCAATCTGTTTTGGCAGATAATCGCTAGTTTCGGCAAGTAGATACAAGTACAGCCGCGTTTGCCATTCGAGATCGAGATCTTTTTTATATTTAGGCAGTGGGTAAGTTTTCCAATCGATAATATCCGCGCGATCGGGTTGTAAGATTACCAGATCGTAAATTGCTGTAAATAGATAGTTATCGACTGCCAAAGTGCGGACGTGTTCGCTCTGTCGCCAAGCTTGGGGATTGGGCGCGAATAATTCCGGCGCAACCTGGAGCATTGCCTGCATCCACGTATTTAGCTGTGGCGATCGCTCTAAAATCGGCTCGATCGGCAATCCCAGTTCGCGCTGATGCATCAATAAGTGAAAGTCACTACCCAACTGCGTTTTGGTCTGTTGGGTGGGCGACATCGGCAACGTCAATCGATCGCAAAATGTGTACTCGAATTGGCGCGGACAAGTTTCCAGAATTTTCAGATGTCGTTGGGAAATTCTCAGCATAATTATCGATCGACCCAATTTTCTACCTTCAGACCAGGAATCTATTTAAAGTGACGTAAATTTCTAGTTACTAAAGTAGCTCGATGAGCAAGAGTAATGCTAATCATCATCGGCAAATACGCCTGCTTGAGAAAGCAATACTGAGCTACTATTCTTAGCACGCAACCAATTATCGATCGCCGACTTGAGGAATCTCCAGTCCTTTTCGATTTTTCGACCGGGAATATTGCCTTTTGAAGCTTGAGCAGTAACTGTTTCAATTGACAATCGCAAATAAGCTGAAGTCTCTTCTAATGTTAAAACATCAGGGCTAGTAACTTTGTCCATAATCTCCCCCAATTATTATGCAGTTCAAATTAAATTTAGCTTTATGTTCATTTTACATTCATTATTTAGTTAAGACAAAGACGCTGCCTTCGTTACCTCGGCTGATGCGTAAATTTTCATCGAGATAGGTAACTTCTAGCCATGCGGGGGCTTTATCTGTGGGGCGATTAATTGGTAGATCGATCGCGGTAAACTTGCGACCGTTTTCGATTTCGGCAATCAATCGATCGGGATCGGAATAGTCGATGAGACGCTGTAAACCGATGACCGATCGATTAAATTGAACGTTGACTCTAGCTTCACTAACAGCGGTAAATTTAGCGACGATCGCTACCAAACCATTCAATCCTGGTAACAAACTACTGACTTCGGCAATATTATAAACCGCGCTAGTCGTCGGGCGAATGCACTGATAAATCGTCCCGAGTGTCACCAGCGGAAATTTGTCGATACCCAGTAAACTCTG
>NZ_JANPGM010000448.1:0-4130 GCF_031423935.1 Chamaesiphon sp. VAR_69_metabat_338 | reverse complement strand
ATCCTATACCATTTTGGACAACTACACAATAGATACTGGTGGGTTTGGGCGGGTTTGAATTAAATTTTTAGTAAAGTCGATATTGTTAGCATTGTCTTGTCGCGCTAAACCTGGAAGGATACACCTCCAGAGCGCGCGCCGCAAACCCGCCCCTACATGTCTTGGGATTATTTGCCGACTTGAATTAGTTCGACTTTATAGCCAGTCGGATCTTCGACGAAGGCAATCACAGTGGTACCGTGTTTCATTGCGCCTGGAGCGCGGACGACTTTGCCGCCTTTGGCTGCGATTTGCTCGCAGGTGGCGTAGATATCATCCACCCCGATCGCGATGTGACCGTAAGCATCGCCGATCGTATATGCTGAGGTATCCCAATTGTGGGTGAGTTCGATAACCGTACTATCTGATTCTGCGCCGTAGCCGACAAAAGCCAGCGTAAACTTGCCATCTGGAAAATCTTGGCGGCGGATTAACTTCATTCCTAAAACTTCGCAATAGAAGCGCAAGGATGCCTCTAAGTCGCTAACTCGCAGCATCGTGTGTAATAAACGCATAGCTGTAAATGCCTTAATTGAAAAATTTGGTGACTAAATTTGCTAACTAGGGTGCCGTCAGGTCGTATGATAGCGTGTTGGCACCGATCGTTGCCGAGGAACGAATAATTGGGGTGTCGAGCTACATTGTTTACGGACAGATCGATCGCGATCGAAGGATGAGGGAATGACTATGAATATGCCAGACATGGCGATTGCGGAAATCAGAGCTAGAGAGATTCTCGATTCTCGCGGTCGCCCGACAGTAGAAGCCGAAGTATACTTAGCCAATGGCGGATTTGGGTTAGCCCAAGTCCCCAGCGGCGCATCCACAGGCAGTTTTGAAGCCCATGAATTGCGGGATGACGATGCCAGCCGCTATGGGGGCAAAGGTGTCCTCAAGGCTGTTGCCAATATTCAAGACAAAATTGCGCCAGCTCTAGAAGGAATGGATGCTTTCGATCAAATCGCGATCGATCGCGCGATGATCGAGTTAGATGGGACGCCAACTAAATCTAAATTAGGGGCTAATGCTATTTTAGCGGTATCGCTAGCCAATGCCAAAGCGGTCGCAAATGCCCTTGGTGTGCCACTGTACCGTTATTTAGGCGGCCCCTTGGCAAATTCGTTGCCCGTACCATTAATGAATGTCATTAATGGTGGTGCTCATGCTGCAAATAATATTGACTTCCAAGAATTTATGATCGTACCCGTCGGGGCGACATCATTCAAGGAAGCTTTGCGATGGGGAGCCGAAGTATTTGCCTCTTTAAGCAAAGTTCTCGACCAAAAGGGTCTTTTGACTGGTGTGGGCGATGAAGGTGGCTTTGCGCCCAACCTGGAGTCCAATCAGGCATCGTTGGAATTACTAATCGCAGCGATCGAATCCGCTGGCTACAAACCGGGCGAACAAGTCGCGTTGGCTCTGGATGTCGCGGCGAGTGAATTTTACAAAGATGGTAACTATGTCTACGATGGCAGCAGCCATACACCAGCACAGTTTATCGACTATTTAGCCGATCTGACGACCAAATATCCGATCGTCTCGATCGAAGATGGTTTACATGAGGACGACTGGGCGAGCTGGCAATTACTCACCCAAAAAATTGGCTCGAAAGTCCAACTCGTCGGTGATGACTTGTTCGTGACTAATTCCGTCCGGTTGCGCCAAGGTATTAAAGAAAAATCGGCCAATGCCATTTTGATCAAACTCAATCAAATCGGTACCCTTACCGAAACCCTGCAAACGATCGATCTAGCTACGCGCAATAGCTTCAAATCGATTATCAGTCACCGCTCTGGTGAAACTGAAGACACGACAATCGCCGATCTCGCCGTCGCCACTCGCGCGGGACAGATCAAGACGGGTTCGCTCTGCCGCAGCGAACGAGTCGCCAAATACAATCGCTTACTGCGCATTGAAGATGAACTAGGCGATCTAGCTATCTATGCCGGTTTAGAATAATCGATCGATTCTCAAAATCGATCTCGTCCGAGCAGCAGGGGTAAATCACTTACTCCTGCTGTTTTTATGGCGTAGGAATTTGGGATTTCGATCGTCTAGATATGATACCAAATCCGGTTGGTAAAACCGACAAACATAGCCCTCACCCCCAACCCCTCTGTCTTGACGCACACAAACGGGAGGGAACCTCCCGTTCGATGCGCCGCTCCCAAGCTTGGGAGCGGCTCGCGCACGCCTTTGTTCCCCGACGGTTTAGCGAGACAAGACAGAGGGGAGTCAGAGCCGCAGGCGAGGGCGGGGTGAGGGCTATGGGATTGTGCTAGTACTAAGGAGTCTGTATGAATCGGATTTGGTTTGAGTCAGCAATGAGGTTTCCTAATCTCCGATCCCTAATCCAAAATGGCATAACAATCCCGATAATGTATACTGGTGAGGCTAGGAATATCTTAATAATTAATTAAAGTTCGATCGAGCCAGCGCGAAATTCAGATGGCTGTTTGTGCTCATCAAAGATTGCATCCCCACGCTTCCAAACTTACTCCTTAACCGCTAATCCCTTGGGAATCGACCTCCGCAGTTACGTCTTTATCGATCGGTTGCAACGCCAACATGCCGCTTATCTGGGTACTGAAGCCCAGGGCTTTTTGCCATTGCCAGCGGATTCATCATTGTGGATCGAAGTTTCGCCTGGGGTCGAAATCAACCAAATGATGGATATTGCCCTCAAATCCGCACAAGTCAGACCGGGCGTGCAAATTATCGAACGGTTGTATGGATTGATGGAAATTCATGCCAGCAGTCAGGGTGACGTTCACGCTGCCGGACAAGCGATTCTGGCATATCTGGGCGTCCGCCAGTCGGATTGTCTGAAGCCGCGCGTGATTTCCAGCCGGATCATTCGGAATATC
This sequence comes from Chamaesiphon sp. VAR_69_metabat_338, assembly GCF_031423935.1. Taxonomy (NCBI): domain Bacteria; kingdom Bacillati; phylum Cyanobacteriota; class Cyanophyceae; order Gomontiellales; family Chamaesiphonaceae; genus Chamaesiphon; species Chamaesiphon sp. VAR_69_metabat_338. The sequence goes on along the minus strand of NZ_JANPGM010000448.1, from coordinate 1,224 downwards.
ACCGCCCATCATACCCAAATGATCAACCGCAGTCGGCGGGGGAATATGATTCTGGCCGGACAAACTTTGTATGTATTGGAAGTAGAACCCGCTGCCTACGCCGCCATTGCCGCGAATGAAGCCGAGAAGTCGGCATCGATTAATATCCTCCAAATTTCGGCAGTAGGGGTGTTTGGGCGGTTGTATCTCGGCGGTGAAGAACGGGATATCAAAGCGGCGGAGGCGGGAATTTTAGCATCCTTAGAGAATTTACCCGGTCGCCCATTTCCAGATGAAGGTAAGCGGGAGTAGGCAATGAACGCGAGTGCAGAGGAAATGTTGCAGCGCGGTGCGGTGGCGTGGTTGGCGTGGCGAGAGCAGCAATCAACAGTACCAAATTTGAGCGATGCTCGCCTGATGAGGCTTAATTTACGCGGTGCCGATCTGCATGATGTCAACTTGCGGCGGGCAGATTTGAGCGATGCCAAGTTGGTCGCAGCCAACTTCAGCGGTACAAACCTTAGTAATACCATCCTCGATCGAGCGGATTTAGTTGAAGCCAATCTACAATCGATCGAGATGATTAACGGTCGCGCTCGGGGTGCCGATTTGCAACGAGCAGATTTGAGTAATGCCAATTTGATGGCTAGTAATTTCAGTCATGCCGATTTACGCTCTGCTACTCTAGCCACGGCAAATGCGATCGCCATCGATCTGACTGCTGCCAATCTGCGAGCAGCAGATCTCGATCGGATTTGCTTACAGCGAGCCACGCTCAGCTATGCCGATTTAGTCCGAGCTAATCTCGCTTATGCCGATCTGTCTCAGGCAATTTTAGTCGAAGCCGAATTGGGTGCGGCGCATTTGTATCGTGCCAATTTGACCCAAGCGCGGCTGTATCGATCGCATTTAGTCAGTGCGTATGCCATGTTTGCCAATTTGACCAGAGCCAATCTGACTAGTGCCGATCTCTCATGGGCAAATCTGACTAAAGCTAATTTGACTGGCGCGCTCCTCCAGAATGCCAAGTTACGCGGAGCCAATTTATCTGGTGCGAATTTAGCCGGTGCGGATTTATCTGGTGCAGATTTATCTGGGGCAGATTTCAGCCATACTAATCTCCAAGACGCTATTCTCGATCGCGCCAAGTTAACCGACGAAACCATTTTCACTGGCGCGATCCGTTAAATCGATCGCCAAAACAAAACACAAACCCGACTTTTTGGAAAAGTCGGGTTTGTAACC
>NZ_JANPGM010000447.1:0-3728 GCF_031423935.1 Chamaesiphon sp. VAR_69_metabat_338 | reverse complement strand
AATCGAATACTTAAACATCGATTTAGCAACACTCTTGTCGGTGGGATCTTGCAATAATTTCCAAGCTTCATAAACGAAGACGCCACCCAATCCTAATGCCGCAATCCCGTAGACAGCACCAGCCGCACCGAGCGGGTAAACCAGCAACAAGCTAGTCGGAATCAGCAATAGGGTATAAATCCAAATTTGTTTGGCAGTAGCAGCTTCACCGACGACGACAGGTAACATCGGGATACCGACCTTCGCATAGTCGTCTTTAATCATCAACGACAGTGCCCAAAAATGGGGCGGCGTCCAGATAAAGACGATCGCAAATAATACCCACGCTTCGATACTCAAACTATTAGTCACAGCCGCCCAACCAACTAGTGCGGGGATGGCTCCAGCCGCCCCACCAATTACGATATTTTGGGGCGTGTGGCGTTTGAGCAGGTGGGTATAAATCCACATGTAAAAACCAATACCAGCCATCGCCAAGAGTGCGGCTAACAGATTGGTGAAAATGGTTAAAGTGGCAAAAGATAATCCGGCTAAAACTGCGGCGAAAATGCCAGCATGGAGCGGCTTCACGCGACCCGAAGGAATCGGACGATTGCGAGTGCGTTCCATCGCATAATCGATATCTCGATCGTAAATGCAATTCATCGTCTGCGCTGAAGCTGCGGCTAACATCCCACCGATAACTGTGACTAGAAATAAGACCGGATCGGTCTGACCGTCAGAAGCTAACCACATCGCCGCAGCGGTAGTAATTAATAGGAGCGGAATAATTCTGGGTTTAGTGAGTTGATAATAACTCTGAATAACTTGCAGAAAGTTTTGGTGTTTGCACTCTAAAGACGGATTGAGAAGCTCTTGCATATGTAGGGATGGGGGATATTTTTTGACCGCAGCAGTGTGACAAAACCGATCGTCAGGATCGGCTCAAAGATCGCGCGGTGTCGATCGAATTATTAACAACGTTCGATCGATTTAGTTGCCATAACAATCCAGTCAAGACGACGAGCGTACCGAGTAAGAGCGCGCCAACAGTTTGGTGGCTGACAGTAAGTGGTGCAACCTGCAGATGAAGTTTGAAAGTAGCCACACCGAGCAAGATCTGACAAACCAATAAGCCAGCAATTCCAGCCGCCAGCCTCCGAAATGCTTGTGGTAAATGTGAGTTGCGCCAGACAACGATAATGACCGCAATGCAGCTCAGGGTCGCCGGTACCACCCCGATAACGTGACTATTCATTACAGTACACAGTTCGGAGTTGCCAAAACATTGGTGGAGTGCCCATCGAGAGCCGACTAAGCCACCGAGGATGCTTTGAATATAGACGAAAATTGCGGCGGTGAGGGGAAGGAGGGGACTGGGGGAGTGGGAAACTGGGGACTGGTGGACTGGGAGGAGGCAAGTACCGATTGTCAATAATGTAATAAAAAATAGTAGTGCGGTGCCGAGGTGAGCGGTGACAATATCGAAGCGGAGTAGTTCGGTGACGGTGAACGCGCCCAAGGCTCCTTGCACCAAAATTAGGCTCATGGCAAATGTCGTCGCCCACGGCAGCCAGCGGGGTAGCTGATAGCGATACCACCACGATGAGCCAACCAAGAGCAAAGTACTCAAGCCAATTAAGGCAGCATCCAAGCGATGAAACCATTCCAAAAATACCTGGAGATTCATCTGTGCCGTCGGTACCAATTGCCCGTAACATAACGGCCAATCTGGGCAAGCCAAGCCAGCATTCATCACTCTGGTGGCACTGCCTACGGCCATCAGTAATAAAGTAGCAAAGGCGATCTTCCAGATCGCTCGCCGCATGCGTGCCCGAACTACCAGGTTGTCGGCTTGGTTGGGTAGAGATGCGTCTCTACCCGCAGGGGATTGAGGGGTGAGTGCAGAGTCAGACATAAAATTGGCGATCGCCGAGTGAGTTGCCTAGTTGAGCTGTCGTTGGCTAAACGAGCGAGATAATTATTCTCAAGCTAGCATTAATACCTAGTGGCTGTGAGGGTGTTAACCGAGCGGTCGATCGCGCAAATACGCCTAGTCAACAGTAACAACCTAATCGCTGGCTGACTTTGAAGCCCGCTCGAATTAGATCCCAAAGAAAGTATTAAAGATCTAACCTGCTAAAAATCTTAAAATTTGGCGACTAGTCAACCGATCGCATCAATCCCAAAGAAAATCTGAAGAAATGGGAATAAGTGCCGATCGCTTTAATTGCCTACGGTACCTTAGTAAGGTAGTAGTCATAACTAGCTCAACTGCCAACTCGCTTACATATTGTCGCTATCTAAATTTTTAGACTGAAAACATCTTTGTCACCTGGTTCGATCGATCCTGCGCTACTCTATTCTCCAAATCGACACCTGAAACTGGCGATCGCTTTGCTGGAATAACCTCTGCGTTACATCCCAGCGCGATGCTCCCCTAGAGCGGTTTTGCCCACGAACCAGAGCTGCCTCCCAATGCCAAAAACTCTCCATCCCTGAAATAATCGATGAATATTCCTAGCTCAATTCTTACCCTCCTGCTGGGCATAGGACTAACCTTAGTTAGTCTCTGGTATGGACAGAATCACGGACTGATGCCTGTGGCTGCTTCCGAAGAAGCCGCACACATCGATGGTCTATTCAATGCCATGATGACCATCTCCGTCGGCCTCTTTTTGCTAGTTCAAGGTGTAATCGTTTACTCGGCGATTAAATTTCGGCGCAGACCAGGCGAACTCGGCGATGGTGCCGCGATCGAAGGTAACGTACCATTAGAAATATTATGGACGGCCATTCCTGCCGCGATCGTCCTATGGATTTCGATCTACAGCTTTGAAATCTACAATGAAATGGGTGGTTTCGATCCCGCTGCCAACGGTGCTCATGCGATGCACAGTATGCCCAGCGGCAAAGGTAGTGCCATGGCGGCGACGATGCCAGGGATGAACGATGCCAAAGATAATCGCATTGCAGCACTAGGTGTCGGTGCTTCACCAGCCAACCAGGGTAAAGCTGCTGCGGTGAATGTCAACGTTTTGGGCTTACAGTACGCATGGATCTTTACTTATCCTGAAGCAAACGTTACATCTGGCGAACTACATGTCCCAGTTGGCAAAGAAGTCCAACTAAACATGAACGCTCAAGACGTAATTCACGCTGTGTGGATTCCCCAACTGCGACTCAAGCAAGACGTCATCCCAGGTACGCCTACCCAGCTCCGGTTCACTACCAACAAAGTCGGTAACTATCCTCTACGCTGTGCCGAACTCTGCGGTGGCTATCACGGTTCGATGGTGACGCGGATGATCGTGCATACGCCCGAAGAATACGACACCTGGATTGCCAGCCAGCAACAAGCCACCCAAGCCCAAGCTGAAGTAGTCAAACAGACGATCGCGATGAATCCCGCTAATTTGTCTACTAGCAACTATTTGGCTCCTTACGCCAAAGAAATGGGCGTTAAACCAGACACGATCGCCCACCTACACCACGAGATGAGTGAAATGAATATGTCTTCGATCGCCTCTGCGACCAAATAACCTTGACTCGTTTGGGTAGAGTACAGCAAAAAAATCCAATAAGTCGATCGGTTTAAGCAAAAGCGTTCGATCCACTCAACTTTATAGAGCTACAGGTTTTTTCTACTCCCTACCCTCTACCCCTTACCCTCTATCCCCTATCCCCTAGAGATGACAGCAGAATTATCGATTCCCACCGAAACCAAAGAGGATGATGTCGTTCATAAT
>NZ_JANPGM010000446.1:0-12778 GCF_031423935.1 Chamaesiphon sp. VAR_69_metabat_338 | reverse complement strand
CCCGGAAGCTCGCGCCCAACTACCGCGTGCTGCTTCACAACGATGATTTTAATAGCATGGAACATGTCATTCAGGTATTGATGACTAATATTCCCCACATGTCAGAAACTAAGGCGATTAGTGTGATGATGGAAGCACATCAAAACGAAATGGCATTAGTAATTGTCTGCAATCAAGAACATGCCGAACATTACTGCGATGTGCTCAAAAGTAATGGTCTGACTAGCACGATCGAGCCAGCCGAATAACAGCTTTTTAGGGAATAGCTGTCATGCTAATTGACGGGTCTCGATCGAGCCTTGGATACTAGACTATAATTCGATTTCAGGCTCGATCGCTCGTAAAATACCCAGTTTAAATAGCTCTTGACAGTAGATAATACATAGATTAGATTGAGAATATCTACAAGCGTCAGCAGGTTTGTCATGTAGTCCGCCGCCTCTCCACATTTAACTAGTAATTAATCGATTTTCATCGACGGTATTTCGCATCGGCCAATAATGTTGGCCTATTTTGCTGCGCCTGAAAACAGCTCGAAAAATCTTAATTACAACTTAGCGAATTACTTAATGTTGCCTTGAGAGGGGAACGACAAATGCTGATGCAAAAATATCCGCGCACCCCACATATTGAGGGTTCGAGGCGACAGCCTGGGGATGAAGATTTGGATAGCGTACCCTTTAGCGCAATCGCTAATGAGTATGTAGTAATTGAAGAAAAAGTTGATGGTGCTAATGCTGCTATTAGTTTTGACGCGCAGGGGCAATTGTTATTGCAAAGTCGCGGACATTATCTGACTGGCGGTCATCGCGAACGCCATTTTAATCTGTTCAAACAGTGGGCGCACAGTCATTATGCCGAGCTGTGGGATGTGTTGAGCGATCGATATATTCTGTATGGCGAATGGCTCTATGCCAAACATACGGTGTTTTACGATCGCTTGCCGCACTATTTTTTAGAATACGATTTGCTCGATCGATTCTCGTTCCGGGACGCTCCGCGAACGAGCGGTCAATTTCTGAGTACGGCGGCGCGACGGGAGTTATTAAAAGGATTGGCTTTAGCTTCGGTGCCAGTGTTATTCGAGGGTAAATTATCTTCCCACAAACAGCTCGTCAGCTTGCTACAGCAATCTCATTTTATTAGTTCCGAACATATCGATCGACTGCGAGAACTTTGCACAGAGCAAGGCTTGAATGCGGATCTAGCCATTCGACAAACTAACCAAAGTTCGTTGATGGAAGGTTTGTATATCAAGGTGGAGACACCCGAACTCACAATCGATCGATATAAGTACGTGCGAGCAGATTTTTTGACGACAATCTTACAGTCAGAAACTCATTGGCTCAATCGACCGATTATCCCAAATCAATTGCAAGTTGGTGTCGATCTGTTTGGAGCGGGATCGTAAATCATATCTGAGCTACGGCTAGATCCCCGACTTCTCGAAGAAGTCGGGGATCTGTCTCAACTATAAACACAAAATATTGCAATCTCAGCTGAAATACTATGATGATAGATACAGAAATTGACACAAATACATTCTGGAAATTTCCACATTGTCCGACAATAGATACACAGATAAATTGGACTAAAATCCTCACTCAATTTCCATTCCTACAATCGCTAGCGAAATGCGAACAAAACCCGACCTATCATGCTGAGGGAAATGTCTGGATTCATACCCAATTGGTCTGTGAAGCCTTAGTTTCGTTACCAGATTGGCAGGCGATGAATGCAACAGATCGATCGATCCTATTTGCTGCTGCACTATTGCATGATATTGCTAAACCATTGGCGACACAAGTTGCTGAAGATGGCAGTATTACCGCTAAAGGACACGTAAATTTGGGGGCGCGAATGGTGCGTCAGATTTTACAAGACTTGCAGACACCATTTGCCATTCGCGAGGCAATTGTAGCGATCGTGCAATATGGGAGTTTGCCAATCTGGTTTTGGGATAAAACCGATCCATTACGATCGATTATTAAAGCCAGTCAATTAGTTCGGTGCGATTGGCTAGCATTGATGGCAGAGGCAGATGTGCGGGGACGAATTTGTAACGATCGAGAGCGATTGTTAGACACGATCGAGTTTTTCAGGGAATACTGTCGGGAGCATAATTGTTTCGATCGACCTTATCCATTTGCTTCTAATTTAAGTCGGTTTATCTATTTTCATAAAGAAGCTGCCGACCCGACTTATGCAGCTTTTGATGATACCCGCTTAGAAGTAATTATGATGTGTGGTTTGCCCGGTACGGGGAAGGATTATTGGATCGCCCAAAATCATCCAGATTTACCAGTTATCTCACTCGACAGGTTGCGCCTAGAGATGGGAATTTTACCAACTGACGAACAAGGGAAAATCGTCCAAGCAGCGCGAGATCTAGCGAAGGCATATTTGCAATCTGAGACGTCATTTATCTGGAATGCGACTAATATTGTCAAACCGATTCGATCGGGTTTGATTCGGCTATTTGCAGGCTACCGGGCGCGAATTCGGATCGTCTATCTAGAAGTCCCGATCGATCGCCTGTTGCAGCAAAATCATGCTCGTCAGGCGCAAATTCCAACCCCAGTCATCCATCGTTATCGCGATCGATTAGAGATTCCCGATCTGACGGAAGCTCATCAAATCGATTATTTTGTAGAAGTGTAATTTCACGATCGCTAGCTACTTTTGGATTGTCAAATGCCCAAGCTCGATCGTCACTCGCTCGATTGAGCCGCGCTGCCAAAGTAACTTAGGGGCGATCGGATCGCTCCGATCGATTAAACTGGAGATCGCGATCGGCAGTGGTTTGCGCTGCATTTGACGATCGATATTAAAAATTCCTGTTAAATTTCAATTTCCCAATTAATCATATGTCCGAAAATATTGCCGCACTAGTTAACTCAGAGAATAAAGGCGATCGCATTACTGCATTGAATCTGCTCCGAGAAATCGAACCCGCGATCGCCTTTGGTTATATCAAACAATTGGTAACAGACACGAATACCCGCGTCCGCTATGCGGCAGTAAGCCAATTGGCAACATTAGGCTCCCAAGATCTGAGTGAGAGTTTGACGATCTTACGCGATCGACTCATCAACGATTCCGAGCCGGACGTTCAAGCCGCTGCTGCCGATGCCATCGGCGCACTCAAGCTGACAGACGCTTTTGACGATTTGCAAAATCTTTATGACACTACCCCAGAATGGCTGGTACAATTTAGCATCGTCGCGGCTTTGGGTGAATTGGGAGATCCTCGCGGTCTCAAATTATTGCAAATTGCCTTAACCAATGAAACTAGCCTCGTCCAAACTGCGGCAATCGGATCGATCGGTGAATTAGGCGATCGTAGTGGGGTTGAGAGTCTGATCTCCTTTGTCGCTAATCCCGACTGGCAGATTCGCTACCAACTCGCCCGCGCGCTCCGCAACCTGGGTGGCGATTTAGCTGCTGAAAATTTGGCGATCTTGGCGACAGATGAAGTCGAACAAGTTGCTAAAGAAGCGAGGGGATAGTTTCGATAATAAATGCTATTGCTGCGATAACCCGTAGGTACCCACAAGGGGCACCCCTACACAATTTACCTGTAGGGGTGCCCCTTGTGGGTACCCTAAAATCTACGATAATTACTAATGGTTTTGTACTGATGCAAGATGTAAATAGTTGAATTCAAGTGACGGACACGCGATCCGAACGCTTACTCTGCATGCAATGGGCGCAATTTGGACAGATGCTTATAAATTGCAAACTTGGTTGCAAGTCGAAATTGCGATCTCACCTCATACATCGAACGCTATACTAAGCTAGTTGAATTCAAGTGACGGACTCGTGATCGAACGCTATACTCTGCCCGAGATGGGTGCAATTTGGACAGATGCTTACAAATTTCAAACTTGGTTGCAAGTCGAAATTGCCGTCTGTGAAGCCCAGGCCGAATTAGGACATATTCCCCAGGATGCCGTCGATGAAATTAAGGCCAAAGCCAAGTTTGATGTCGATCGCATCTTAGAAATCGAAGCTGAAGTCCGTCATGATGTGATTGCCTTTCTGACCAATGTTAACGAACATGTGGGCGCGTCAGGGCGATATATTCATCTGGGGATGACTAGCTCGGATGTGCTCGATACCGCGCTAGCATTGCAAATGGTCGCGAGTACCGATCTCTTACTGGCGCGATTGGAAGATACGATTCAAGCGATTCGCTATCAAGCCCAAAAACATCGTAATACGGTGATGATCGGTCGTTCACATGGGATTCATGCCGAACCGATTACTTTTGGCTTCAAACTAGCGGGTTGGTTGGCAGAAATGCTGCGGAATCGCGATCGATTGGTGCGCGTCCGTCAGACGATTGCGGTGGGCAAGATTTCGGGTGCTGTTGGTACCTATGCCAATATCGAACCGCGTGCTGAAGCAATCGCTTGTCAGAAGCTAGGATTGACACCAGATACCGCTTCTACCCAAGTAATTTCTCGTGATATCCACGCTGAATTCGCCCAAGTTTTGGCTCTTATTGGTGCGAGTATGGAACGGTTTGCCGTTGAAATCCGCAATCTCCAACGCACCGACGTCTTAGAAGTCGAAGAATTCTTCTCCAAAGGTCAAAAAGGTTCCTCTGCGATGCCCCATAAGCGCAACCCGATTCGATCGGAACGTCTAACTGGGATGGCACGGATCTTGCGGGGTAATGCGATCGCGGCTCTAGAAAACGTGGCTCTGTGGCACGAGCGGGACATTTCCCACAGCTCGGTCGAACGCGTCTGTATGCCTGATTCCTGCATCATCACTCACTTCATGCTGGTCGAAACCACCAACCTGATCAAAAATCTGCTGATCTATCCCGAAAACATGGCGCGGAACCTCAACTGTTATGGTGGGGTGGTGTTCAGTCAGTCGGTGTTACTCGCACTAGTTGGGAAAGGCTTAAATCGAGAGGAAGCCTATTCGATCGTTCAATCCAACGCGATGTCTGTCTGGAATACGCTAGATGGCGATTTCCGCAAGGTTGTCTCCAGCGATCCGCGTGACACTGCACATTTGACACCGGACGAGATCGCCCATTGTTTCGATCCGACTCAGCATCTCAAGCACCTAGATGAGATTTACCAACGGTTGAGTATTTAAAAACTACTTGCTGCTAGAAATTACTGCCGATCTCAAATTCACACTTTGCTCGTCGGCAGTACTCAATCTCCATCTATCTCGTTATTTATCGATTACTTAAATGAAGGCAACTACCAAGGTCAAACGATCGCTTTCGTTATCGATCGTTAGTGCGATCTTCTTGTCTCTAATGAATTTTTCCACACTAGGATCTATAGCAGAAACTAGAAATTCTGCCGCTAGTTCTGTACCGTCAATATCTCAATTAAGAATCAATCTTAGGGGTAGTTATTACAAAGCCAGCGGCAATCAATTTATCGAAGGGAACGAGCAAATTCGGGGCATTCATCCCTTTGAATGCGTGGAATTTGCCTATGGTAGAGCGATCGAGCGTGGATTATTTAAAAATAAACAAGGGATTGGGGCGGTACTCAATGGCGACGCACATACTTGGGACGATCGCATTGCCGATAGTAGTTATCGCAGTCGGCTCAAAACTCAAGTGAGAGCCAATAGTTTTGTCGTGTGGGAAGCCAATCTCCAGGTGCAATGGCGCGAGGGGAATATGACTTATACTCATACCACCGATCCGACAGCAGGACATGTGGCGTTTGTCGAAAAAGTTTATCCCGATGGCTCTTTTCTGATTAGTGAAAGTTCGCGCAACTCTCCACCGAGTATTCGACTGATAAAAAGCCAGAATCCACTAGTTAAAGCAGCTAAATTTATTTACTTGTAACGACAATTTATAAGTAGCGAATGCTGAAGGTAAATACCACATTTTTTAGGTTCGTGAGTTACAGAACCCCGACTTCTTGGAGAAGTCAGGGTTCTAAATCAAAACTGGTATGCCCTATTAAAGTGCAATCTTTTATAGATCTAATTACCGTACTGTCTGGAACATCAAGTCTACAATCCTATACCGATGCCATCGCGCGGACGATATCGCCTTCGGTAATAATACCGATCGGATGTTGGTTTTCATCGACTACAGGTAAGCGATGAATTTTTTTATCGTGCATGATTTTGGCAGCTTCTGGCAGTGTGGTATCCGCAGTAATAGAAATCGCGTGAGGAGTCATAACTTCGCCAACGGTTTGACCCAAAGCTTTGTGCAAATCTCGATCGTATGTGAGTGGATTTTGGAAGTAAATTACGCCGCCTAAAAATATCATATACGGTGGCTGTTCTAATCCTTGTTCGCGCCACATGAGATCGGATTCGGAGATGACGCCAACTAGTTTTCCGGCATCATCGATGACTGGTAAACCACTAATATGTCGATCGACCAATAACTTCACTGCTTCTGATAGCTGCGTGCTCGGCGTAACAGTCAAAAGATCGCGGTTCATCCAATCTACAACAGTTTTCGACATAATTTACCTCGTCTACAGATGTGTATTAGCGTGGAAAGTTTGAGTAACGATCGCTACCTGGTCGCGAGCATAACTATGCTCTATATTTTTATTATAGTAGGGTGTGTTATCGCGCAAGCGTAACGCACCAAAGAGTAGTAGAAAATCTTCATCTATTAGTAAATAATTAGGGCTGGCGATCGTCAAGGATCGCCAGCCCTAAAATGTCGCTACGCAGCAGGGATAAACTTCATAGAAATACCGTTCATACAGTAGCGCAAACCAGTCGGCTTCGGCCCATCTGGAAATACATGTCCCAAATGTCCGCCACAGCGATGACAATGGACTTCTGTCCGAGTGGAAAATAAGGATTTATCGACTGAAGTCTCGATCGATCCAGGGAGCGGATCGTTGAAACTCGGCCAACCCGTGCCACTGTTAAACTTGGTATCGGAAACGAATAGCGGTAAATCGCAGCCAGCACAGACAAATTGGCCTTTACCATACTCTTTATCGAGAATACTAGTGCCAGCTCTCTCTGTACCGTGTTTGCGTAACACGCTAAACTGTTCGGGAGTGAGGATTTGCTGCCACTCTTCATCAGTCTTGGTAATTTCAAATTGGCCTTGTGTTTTTTCCATTGGGGGTGTCTGTGATGATAAAAAATAAAGTCCGGTAGCCGTACCGATCGGTACGAATGCAGCCGATAATAGAGTTCGTCTTTGCATCTGGTTGAGATCTGCGAGAGTTTGTGTAAAACCCCTCGTTGGCGTAGCCCCTCCACTGGAGAATCTCAACCTACGTTGAAAATTCAGGATTACTCGTATTTTAACAATTATCGAAAAGGTTAGGGGTTAGGGTTTAGGCTTTAGGCTTTAGGGGGTAGAGGAGTGAATAGTGAATAGTGAATAGAGGTTTTGGACGCAAGCGTCTTGTTGTTTTATTCCAGTCCCCCAGTCCCCCCGCTCCCAACTCCCCGCTCCCAACTCCCAACTCCCAACTCCCATGAAATTCCCCGATTTAAACACCCTCTCCCTGGCTCAACAAGTCGCCCAAATGGTCGTCATCAGAGCTTCTAGCCATTTATTCGACCATCAGATCCAGTATCCCGAATTTGGCGAACGCGATCGAGCTACGCTCAAACATTGGATTGCCGATCTCGGTGTCGGTGGGGTGATTTTTTGGGGTGGTAACGCGGGTGAATTGACACTACGCATCCAGCAGTTGCAAGCCTGGGCGACTCATCCATTGCTGATTGCTGCCGATATCGAAGAAGGGGTCGGACAACGATTTACCGGCGGTACCTGGTTTCCGCCGCCAATGGCTCTCAATGCGATCGCGCAGACAGACTTACCAAAAGCGATCGAGTATGCAAGGGCAATGGGCGCGATTACGGCGCAGGAGGCTCTAGCAGTGGGCATCAATTGGATTTTGGCTCCGGTAGTCGATGTGAATAATAACCCTGCCAATCCGGTGATTAATATTCGATCGTTTGGCGAAACTGCCGATATCGTCAGTCAGTTGGCGACAGCTTATATTCGCGGAGCGGCGGCATATCCGGTCTTAACCTGCGCTAAACATTTTCCCGGTCACGGGGACACGGGAGTAGATTCCCACTGGGAATTGCCCGTAATAACCCACGATCGCGCGCGATTGGAATCGATCGAGTTGCCCCCCTTCCGAGCGGCAATTACAGCGGGTGTCGATAGTGTCATGAGTGCCCATTTGATGATTCCCGCCCTCGATCCCGAAATGCCAGCGACGCTTTCCCCCAGAATTATGACTGAGGAATTACGTCACAATTTGGGCTTTGATGGGTTGATTAGTACCGACGCCTTGGTAATGGGGGCAATTGCCGATCGCTATGGCGCGGATGATGCGCCAGTGATGGCGGTAGCAGCAGGTTCGGATATTATTTTGATGCCTGTCGATCCCGAAATTGCGATTAGCTCTGTATGTCATGCGGTGGAGTCGGGGCTGATTAGTGCCGAACGGATTAAAGAGAGCGTCGGGCGGATTTGGCGATCGAAACAGAAGTTATTTCAAAACTGGGATGGTGTCAGCCTGACGCAGTCGCCAGTTAATAGTCAAGCTGATAATTTAACAACACTCGCCCAACCCCAAGCGATGGCGACCGCCAGCAGCATCTTACAAGATGCGCTAGTTACTCAAGGCAATCTCCCGCTCAAACCCGCTGCTGGCAAAAATGTCGTCATGCTCGAAGAGATTTTAGACACTACTTTCCTCAGCCGCAGTACTCCTGCCGTTACCATTCCTACCAAACTTGGCTATCAACTCCAGCTCGTCAACCGCCACAGCCCGACAATTGAGATTGCTCCCGACGATTCAGTCATCCTGCAACTTTTCATCCGTACCAGTCCATTTTCGGGCGGATTGGGCATCACCTCTGTAGCCAAACAATTATTTCAAAAATTAATCGCGACTAACCAATTACAGGGCTTAATTATTTATGGTAGCCCTTATTTATTAGCCGATTTTGCTCCACTGTTACCGCCAGAAATCCCCTGTGTTTTCTGCTACGGTCAAATGGCGGCGGCGCAGTCGATCGCGTTGACCAAATTATTTGAATTGTAAAATTAACCAGTAGAAGTATCCAGGATTTTTAGAGGATGTCTAAAAAGTCTAATTGCTTCGTTTACAGTGGGTAAATCCCCCTTCAAAAGGGGGACTTTAAGTTTAAGTCCGGTTCCCCCCTTTTGAAGGGGGGCTAGCGGCTCGCGCTCGCCTTTGTTCCCCGACGGTTTGCGGATGCGCGCTCTGGAGGTTTCCTCCAGGTTTAGCGCACCAAGCAGCGGCGCATCGAACGGGAGGTTCCCTCCCGTTTGTGTGCGACAAGACAGCGACCCAAATCACGCGGAGGTTCCCTCCGCATGTGTTTGGGTCAAGACAGCGAGACAAGACAGGGGGGATCTTCCAGGGTTTACGAGAATAATGTCTACTTTCCAAACATCCTCTCAGACATCCTCTTAGCAGTAAGCAACTTAACGATCGCGAGAAAATCAGTTAACCAATCGTGATTGAGCGATTAAATTCAGGAGCGATCGCAGCCACATCAAACAACTTATTGTTGCCATGCCGCCGCCGATCATCGCTAATAGTGGCTGGGTAGGAATTAATAAAATTGCAGCGATCGCGCTAATACTAGTCAAACAAAGATAGCTGATATTCCAATAAACTTTATTAATTAGGCTCACTGTTAGTTGCGATCGCTCCGACATTTCCAGTTCGGTTTGCTCCAATTGCTCTTCGAGGTTGCGGATGCGTAGTTTACTGGCATTAGGCTGGGTGAGTTTATGTTTGAGATAGCTGACAGCTTGTTTGCCAAATTTAGTAATGATATTCCCGCGTTCGGCAACGGCGATACTGCGGATAAACGGTTGTGCGGCAACGACTAAATTATATTCGGGATCTAAAGTGCGGGCGATGCCATCGAGTGTCGATAACGCTTTGAGAATAAAGCTCATTTCCGGGGATAATTGAAATGGCTGCTGGACAAATAGGGTGGTAACTTCACTCTTGATGCGATCGAATTCTTTGATATTCACTGGTCGATCTGTAAACCGTTCGAGCATGAATTCGATGACGCGTCGAATCGGGCGCAGATCTGCTACTGGCTCGACTAATCCTAAGGCAATTAAGTTATCGGTGACAGCCATTTCATCTTTTTTCATGACTGCCCAAAAAGTCTCAATCATTCGATCGGTTGAGATACACTTCAACTCAGCCATCATGCCAAAATCATAGACGACCAATCGACCGTCAGCCATAATTGCCATATTACCTGGATGCGGATCGGCTTGAAAAAAGCCATCGACTAGTAGTTGCTTGAGGTAGCAACAAATTCCGAGTTGATTGATTTGTTTGGGGTTGAAACCACAGGCTTCTAAGGTCGCGCGATCGTCGATTTTAATCCCTGGCAAGTAGCTCATCGTCAGCACTTTATTTGTTGTATATTTCCAGTGAATCTCTGGGGCTACAACAGATGCATCTTCCTGGAAATTATGTCGAAACCGCTCGGCATTTTGACCTTCTTTGGTATAGTTAATTTCCTGAAACAGCAGCGTAAAAAATTCTTGGTGGATGGCTCTGAGTTCTGCCGATCGCTTTTTTGGCAGTAATCGATCGACCCACCATAGCAATTTCTCAATTACTTGAAAATCGAGTTCAAATAACCGCTGTAAACCGGGACGTTGAACTTTGATAACAACATCTGTCCCCGTCAGCAGTTTGGCTTTGTGTACTTGTCCTAAACTGGCAGCCGCGATCGGAATCGGATCGAAGCGATCGAATAATCCGTCTATTTTGCTATCTAGTTCGGTTTCGATAATCGCGATCGCTTCGTCGGCATTAAAAGCTGGCACTCGATCTTGTAATTGACTGAGTGCGGCTGTATAAATCGGTGGGAAAAAGTCAACTCGCGTGGATAGCGATTGACCGATTTTAATAAAAGTCGGCCCTAAGGAGATCGTCGTGGCGACTAATCTTTGAGCGCGGCGACGATGATAGCGTTCGTCTGTCGTCGGCAAGAGCCAATCGCGCAGCAGTGACAAACTCCAACCGATCGCCGCCGTATAAATATCCCATTGTCTGGCACGACAGGAGTAATTAGCTCTTTGCCACCGAAACTTGGGATGACGGTGCGTTAGATCGGTCGCAACTACCGATCTAGGTAAGAGGGGTATCTGCTGTTGCGATCCGAGTTTCCACATAGTGGATGGCTTCCTCAAGTTATTGCCGTTCGAGCACTGCTGGAATCGTTACTGTAAAACAGGTCTTGGCGATCGCGGGGGTGACGGCCTCACTAGTCACGGTAATTGTACCTTGAATGTGGTCTACCATCGATCGCACTAATGCTAAACCCAGGCCAGTGCCAGCGATCGCTTGTTGAGTGATTCCCGTACCGCGCCGGAAGCGATCGAATAAATAGGGCAGATCGGTGGCAGCAATCGGCTTACTCAGATTGGTGACTTGGATCGTCGCCCGTTCTGGTTCGACTGCTAGCACCACATCAATCGTGCTTTTGGGCATCGCAAATTTACCGGCGTTGACGAGGAGTTCTTCCAAAATATGTTTGAGACTATCGGCGTCGGTTTCGATGTGGGATGAGTGGAGCGGTAGATGGAGGGCGATTTCTAGCGACTTGCTATCCGGCCAGCGATCGGTAACAACCGTCGCTTGCTCGGAAATAAATTGATTGAGCGAAATTTGTCGGGAACACAGCTCGACTTGGTGGGATTCAAACTGCTGGAGTTTGAGCAGATTGCTGACCAGTTCGATCTCGCGTTGGCACTGTTCTTCGAGAATATCCAGATACTGGGTGCGTCGCTGCGGATCGACATCTACTTGGCGCAACATTTTGATTGCCAACGACATACTCGTCAGCGGCGTCCGCAGCTCATGTCCGATCGCACTGATAAATTCATCTTTGAGATCGTTGGCATGCCGCAACTTATCCATGTGCTTGCGTCCAACGTCATGCAACTTGGCCTGAAGTTGCAGACTGGTTTGGACTTGAGTCGTCCGACTTTCAACCGCCAGCCGCGCTTGTTTGAGAGCCTTACGCTGGATTCTCGCCAAGGCGATTTGAAAGATTTGGCACTGGAGGAGTTTCAATTCCACGGGATGCCAAGCTCGCGATCGATCGTCTTGCAGTACCAGCCAACCCCACACCGCACCAGCATTGCGCTTACCGAGCGTACCCATCAGCGGAATCATGGCGATACTCGGTAGGCGTTCTGCTTGAAAGATCGTCCGATCGATCGCCGTACTCTGGCGATCGGTACCGTCAAAGATCGTCGGATTGGGAGCATTTGCCAGTGCCGTCTGACACAGGTGAGAATTTTCCAGCAAAAAGGCGGCTGGTAGCGATGGACGATCGCCCACTCGGTTGTCGATCGTGGTGACAACCTGAACTTGGGTAACAGTTTTAGGGCGCGTGGGTGCCGCTGGCAATGCCGAGCTGGCAGTGGTTGACGTAAGATCTGACAGTTCGCCGGTTTGGATTGGGGCTACTGTCGGTGGCACACTCGGACGATCCCATTCGGAGACTTCGAGCGGTAATTCGGCATTCGGATCGATCGCTGTGGTTGGCTCGGTTGGCTCAGTTGGTACGGCGGCTGGAGTACTCTCTGGCTGAGGTAGGGGCGCATCGATCGATTTGAGCGTCAATACCAACCCGCGCTTGAGTTGCAAGGCTTCGACCATATCCGAGACCGCAATCTCAAATAGTCGATCGATCTGCTGATTTTCGACAATTGCTTGCGTGAGGCGATAGTGCAATTGCGGGTAGATTTGGGAGATCTGGG
>NZ_JANPGM010000445.1:0-4943 GCF_031423935.1 Chamaesiphon sp. VAR_69_metabat_338 | reverse complement strand
CATAAACATGCCGTTAGAAACTAAATCTTTAGGGTTGGTATCGGTGCCCCAAGTACTTAAGAATAACGGTTTACCTTTGTTGTCTTTTTTATCGATCGTCGGGCGTAATGTATGAGCGGGGAGGATGCTAACGCCCAAAGAACGGAGGAAAGGGGCGAATGGTTCTGGTGTCGTAAATTCAATCCGACTGTCGTCGATTTTTTTGACGGTTGGTAATTGTCGCTTTTTACCGATTTTCAGAATGTCACGCTGATCGGTAGGAATCGCCTCATTAAAATAAACTTCATTAAAAGTAAAGGCTACATCATCAACTGTCAACGGCTGACCATCAGACCACTTCAGATTTGGCTTGAGTGTAAACGTAATCCGCTTTTTATCTGGTGAGATTTCCCAAGATTGCGCCAGTGCTGGTTCGATTTTGCCTTTACCATTTTCGGTAATTAAGCCTTCACCGACATAGCCAAAAATATTTGGCGATTCATTACTTAAGGCGGGGTTAAAAGTTTTGGGATCGCTGAGAATTGCCGAAACCAATCGCTCGCTACTTTGAGCAGCAGCAGAATCGATCGGTTGTTGACAGCTACTAATACCGATCGCGATCGCCAAAACGACCAGACCCAGCGACCAGCGTTGCCAGTTAGTAATGATGATATTTTTTAACATTAGTAAAATTTGATGAGACGAGGCGATGCAGTCGGGATCTAGAGAATAGCTCTAATAATTAGGTGTTGTGGTTAAATGGTATAAGTTTTCGATCTGGTCTGACAAGTCCACTCCAGATTGGGCTTGAGTCAAAATTACGCTACCGTTCGGATCGTCCCTAGCTTGTACCCTCACCCCTATCGAGCAATATCGTGAATGTGCGCCTGTTGATTCCATTTTTCGACCCCACAGTAAAAAACTGGTCGCTCACAGCGCGATTGATGCGGTGGTTGACTTTTTTATGGCTGACAATCGGGATGGTGGTGCTATTCTCTGCGTCCTATTATCATGGCTCGATCGAGCGAAAAGATGGCTTATATTATTTCAACCGTCAAATTATTGCGGTCGTAATTAGTCTGTTGCTGTTTAATGCGATCGTCCATTTACCGCTGCGCAAACCGCTCAAAATTGCTCACTGGTTGTTACTCGGGGTGTTACTACTGCTATTGATGACCGCCTTGCCAGGAATCGGTAAAAATACGATGGGTGCGACGCGGTGGATCGGGTTTGGGCCGATCCAACTACAACCCTCAGAATTAATCAAACCTATGCTGGTATTGCAAGCAGCCAAACTATTTGGTAAATGGCAGCAGTATCCCACCAAGGTAAAGGCGACCTGGTTGGCAATTTTTGCACTGGTATTACTGACAATTTTAAAACAACCCAATCTCAGCACTACTTCCCTGTGCGCGTTGGGTTTGTGGTCGATCGCGTTTGCAGCTGGCTTACCCCTGCGACAATTAACGCTGACGGCTATTGGTGGTGTCGTGGTTGCGGGGATGAGCTTATTGCTAAACGCATACCAGCGCGCGCGCATCATCTCATTTATCGATCCGTGGGCGGATGCTCAGGGTAATGGTTTTCAACTGGTACAAAGTTTACTCGCGATCGGTTCTGGTGGCGTCTGGGGAAATGGCTTTGGTTTATCTCAGCAAAAATTAGACTACTTACCGATTCAGGATACAGATTTTATCTTCTCGGTGTTTGCTGAAGAGTTCGGCTTGGTGGGTAGCGTATTGTTGCTCCTAATGGTGATGAGTTATGCCACTTTAGGATTATTAATTGCACGGCGCAGCCAGCAGCCAGTGCATCGAGCGATCGCTGTGGGCGCAACTACTTTCATCGTCGTTCAATCATTATTTAATATTGGTGTAGCCGCCGGGACGCTGCCGACAACGGGTTTACCCCTGCCGATGTTTAGTTATGGTGGCAGTTCGATGATGGCATCGTTGATGCTCTCAGCACTACTGATTCGCGTAGCCAGGGAATCAGCAGAAGCCAAGGTAATTCAACTCAATCGGGTTTAACAGTCGATCGTTGACAGCGTTCTGAATTGAGCCAGGAATTTAGCAGATGCCAGCTTCTAAACTCCCGATTTTTAGTAAAAATATTTTGCAGCTTTAATCTCTAGATCGATTTTAATTAAGCGATATTGGCTCTCACACCTCGATACTACCAATGAAATCAGTCATTTCTACGGTGATTAATTTTAGAATTAAAGGTATCCTCAACTGGGTCAGAGAGTATTTTTCACATGCCCCAAATTACCAAAGCTCAACCTCGGTTAGCATTTTTAGCCCCAAAATTTAATCTTTGGGTGCTGCGGCTAGTCGCCTGGATGTTGCCTTACTGGTTAAAATACAAACTGCATATCCTGAAAATCGATGTCACTGATATCGATCGATTAGTGGAAGTTTACAAGCAAGCACAGATGGGTAGGCTGCGCTTGACGATCGCTTTTCGCCATCCTACTCCCGATGATGCTCTGTGCTTGGGGTACTTATTGACCAAAATCTTACCGGTAGCGGCCAGAAAGCATCGGATTGTCTTCAGATCTCCGATCTTCGCGCACTTTGTCTACGATCGCAGCAAACTTTTGGGGGCGGGTAAAATTGTCAGTTGGATGTATCGGCGCATGGGTGGGATTCCGATCCAGCAGGGTCGCACTGACAGGTTGGCACTCAAGACCGCACGGGAGTTGCTCGTCAACAGTAATATGCCCATCGCCATCGCACCTGAGGGTGCGAGTAACGGACAAAGTGAGTTTGTCAGTCCGTTAGAGTCAATCGCCGCTCAGATTGGTTTTGGGGGGATGGAAGATTTGGATCGAGTCAGACGAGACGAGGATGTGGCGATCGTCCCAATCGGCATCCAATATTACTATTTACACGAACCCTGGGATCGACTCGAACGGCTGATTTATGAATTGGAAACCGACTGTGGGCTAATTGTCGATCGCCACGATTCGCTGGTAGCCATCGGTCAAAGTGATGGACGACCGATGCGCAAACTGCTCTACGACAGGTTTTATCATCTGAGTCAACATTTGCTTTATCAAGTTGAGAATTTTTACGCTCAGTTTTATCAGTATCAAATCCCCGAACGTCCGCCGGTCGAACAAACGATTTCCCGCACGGAAATTTCCCAACGACTCCAGCAACTTTTAGATTTTGCGCTCCAAGTTTCCGAAAGTTACTTCAATCTCCAACCACAAGGCACTAAAACCGATCGCTATCGGCAGATCGAACGCGCCGGTTGGGATTGGATTTATCGCGAAGAATTGACTGCACCCGAAAATTTATCTCCAGTCAGTCGAAAATTAGCCGATCGAATTGCCACTGAAGCCGACTTACGGCTGTGGCACCTGCGAATTGTCAAAAGTTTGGTTGCGATTGCTAGCCCTTATGTCAAAGATCGCCCGACGATCGATCGCTTCGCCGAGATCGCGCTGCTCCTATGGGATCTCGTCGCGCGGATTCAAGACAAAAAACCGGACGGTCGTCCCGTACTCGGCGATCGTCGCGTCCTGATGACCGTTGGCAACGCTATCCCCCTTTCCGATTATTGGGATCGGTACAAAAGTGGCCGCCGCCAAGCCAAACAAGCCACGATCGATCTCACCCAAGAATTGCAAACCGCAATGGAAGGCTCGATCGATCGCGGTTAAAGAGACGGGGGGACTGGGAGACACTTAAGAGCACTTGCGTTCAAACTCACTACCCTCTACCCCCTAAAACCTAAAACCTAAAGCCTAATCCCCTAAACCGATCCCCATTCTCCGCAAATAAACATTACAATTTAATTAACAAAATTTAATCACCCTCTCATAGTTCTGGCGTTATCCATGACCGTAATTCCGCCATCCTCAGTGTCCCCCATGGCACCACTGCTCTCACGCCTAACTAGCAAGCTCAATCGGCTCGAACCCTCTCCCGGTCTGGTCGTCATGCTGCTATCGGTTTTCATTGGTGGTGCCGCTGGATTGGGGGTAGTATTCTTTCATTACCTCATCGATTTATTCAATACATCCTCTCATACACTCATCGTCGATAAAATCGATGGCCTGTTCCATCTTGAGGGTGTGAAAAATTCTTGGCCGTTGGCCTTAGTGCCGATCTTTGGTGGGGCGATCGTCGGGATAATGCGGTGGTATTGGCAGGATTTTGGCCCCAATATGAATTCGATGATCGCCGCTACCCAAGACAGTCAGCCGATTACGCCGTGGCGGGGACTAGTCAAAATGGTGGCTGCATCGGTATCGCTAGGGACTGGAGCTTCACTGGGGCCAGAGGGGCCGAGTGTGGAAATTGGCGCAAATCTGGGGATGTTTTTGGGTCAGGCATTGCATGCATCCCAGGAGCGGCAGCGATTGTTGCTGGGTGCGGGGGCGGCAGCAGGGATTGCCGCTGGATTTAATGCCCCGATCGCGGGCGTGTTTTTTGCCCTAGAGTTAGTCTTGGGCACCACTTTTGCGACTTCGGCAGTGAGTGTGGTGGTATTGGCGGCAGTGGTGGCATCGCTAGTCGCACAAATTGGCTTGGGAGCCAGACCAGCATTCGCACTCCCCGTCTACGAAGTTAAGAGTTTATTCGAGTTGCCGCTCTATCTGGTGTTGGGTGGGCTAGCGAGCGTGGTGTCATTTGCTTATACCCAGACTGTCGATTTTGCTAGAGCCGCTTTTCAGGGGAAGGTGAGTTATTTACCGGCACTGGGCAAGATTCCGCGCTGTTTGACCCCCGTACTGGGTGGGGCGATCGTGGGGATTGTGGCATTGAAGTTTCCGCAAGTAACTGGCATCGGCTACGAGACGATCGAAGCGATGTTGCAAGACGTCCAATTTTCGATCCTATTACTCGTCTCGATTTTGGCGATCAAAATGCTGCTGACAGCCATCAGTTTGGGAAGTGGCTTGGTGGGCGGTTTGTTTGCACCCTCGATGTTTTTGGGGGCGACGATGGGAG
>NZ_JANPGM010000444.1:0-6654 GCF_031423935.1 Chamaesiphon sp. VAR_69_metabat_338 | reverse complement strand
GGTTGTGCCAGCAGGTAAAATCAGACCGGCGGGAATTGTTGTGCCAGCCGGCACGCTAGTACCAGCCGGAACGATCGTGCCAGCGGGAATTGTTGAGCCAGCAGCAAATGTCCTACCGCCCAAAACAATTGTCGTTGGGGTTGTCACGTTGGTAGGTACTGTCAGTGGCACATCTAAAGTGAAGGGGCCAGACAGTGCTGGTGCGACAATTGAAGTGGGGGTCGTAAATGCGGTAGGATTCCGCAAGGGGCCAGTAGTGGTGTATGTGACATTCTCCACGGCAGTACCACTGCCACCGAAGAAAATTTCTGGGCGCAGTGAGAAGTTTTTGGATATGCCAATTTTACCTTGAACACCGATGCTCGTGCCGTTACCAAGCTGAATTGCTAAACCCGCATCGTTAGTTTTTTCCTGGGCTTGAGCGGTGGTAGCTGCCAGCAGGCTTGCAGCTAACATGCCGGTGAGTAGTGAGGTAGCAGTAATTGATTTCATAGGTTTCAATTTTTCAGTAAATTTATTGAGTGGATGCACGTAGTGAATATCTGAAGATAAATCCCAGATATGACTGTGGATTTTATGTATAGAAAAGTCGATGAGATCTGGCTGGTGATGGCTACTCTATCGGAAATATTAGCTAGAGTCACGATCGACTCATGCATACTCAAAAGTACTTAACTACCTGCCAAATTGCCCAAATCGATCGAAGCCCACGTACTTTTCTACGTGAAGTTAGGTAATTGCTATAATCCGTATGAAAATTGTGATAAATGGTACAATTTAGGGGCTATTGCGATCGACCCGATTCAGCCGATGAAAGCCTCTCCCTGGTTAGTACCTAACGTGTTTGGTAGCGTCCTGCTGACAGCCCACATCGCTAGCTCCCAAACTTATCAACCATCCAATCGCATCCCGATCGCCGATAACACGCTAGGGACACAAGTTGCGGGGACTAGTAATAATTTTGCGATTACAGGTGGTTTGAATCGGGGTCAGAATTTATTTCATAGTTTTCAAGATTTTTCGGTACCGACAAATGGCATAGTTACGTTCACCAATCCAGTTGGCAACCAGTCAATTATTACCCGCGTTACTGGTAATTTAGGTTCGGATCTTAATGGCACCATTAACACTCAAGGTGCCAATTTTTTGCTAATTAATCCGAACGGAATTGTCTTCGGGCCAAATACGCAGTTGAATGTGGGACGGGTATTTGCAGCGAGTACGGCCAATGCGATCGATCTGGTTGACGGTGCCGGACGGACGATTTCATTTGGCACTAATCCTAGTGGTGATGCACCATTACTGAGCGTAAATCCCAATGTATTGTTCGACGTCTCGCGATTCAACCTCACTGGGGGTAATGGGGGAATTCGCAATTTTGGTACCCTGCAAACTACTAATCCCAGTCAATACATCGGCTTAATTGGCGGGAACATTGCGATCGATAGCGGACAGATAAATGCCCCTGGAGGGCGAGTCGAACTCGCTGGTTTGTCAGCACCAGGACAGATCGGATTTAGTAACGTCGGTACCAATCCCCGTCTGAGTTTGCCAACTAATGTCACTCGATCGAATGTATCGCTGACTAACCAATCTACTGTTAATGTTGCTGGTGCAGGGAATGGCGATATCACTATTAATGCGCGGAATATCGAGATCTTGGGTGATAGCTTGCTGCGAGGTGGGATCGAGCGGGGATTGGGGACAACCGGAGCTGTGGCTGGAGATATTCAGCTCAATGCGACAGGCACAGTCAATATGGATTTCAATAGTGCGATCGCGAGTAGCGTGCGCGCCAACGCCCAAGGACAAGGGGGCAATATTCTTGTCAATGCCGATACGCTCTCACTCCGAGATGGTGCCACCATTCAAGCTGTGACATTAGGGCAGGGCAATACAGGCGATATTCGCGTGACGGCGACTAGCAGGATCGATATCACTGGCAAAAATAGCAGCATCTATACGTTAGTGGGGGCAGATGCCATCGGCAATAGTGGCAAGATTGATATTAATACTGGTTCCCTATCGTTATTTAACGGTGCGACTCTCGCCGCCGTCACTAGCGGACGCGGCAATGCGGGTAATATCGCTGTCACTGCCAAAAATGATGTTTCCCTAACTGCTGCCGATATCGCCAGTACGATGGAAGGAATCGGGATTGGCGGCAATATCGAGATCGCTACAAATACGTTCAACTTACGGGATGGTGCGACGCTCTCTGCTGCCACTTTCGGACGGGGTAACGCAGGTAATGTGACACTCAGAGCCACAGATGCGGTCGCCCTGTCGGGTAAAAACACCACTATCTCTACCAACCTCGAAGCCGGAAGTATTGGCACAGGCGGTAAAATCGCGATCGATGCCAAATCAGTATCATTAGCTGACGGGGCGCAACTAATTGCCGCTAATAATAATGCCACTGGTAATGCTGGCAGTGTGACGCTTGAAGCCACAGATGCCGTATCTTTGACGGGTAGCAATACCAGAATATTTAGCACGGTAGAAGCAGGGGGTATCGGCAACGGGGGTGATATCTCGATCGATGCTGGTGCAGTTTCTTTGGCAGATGGCGCACAGTTACGCGCCTTAGCGCGGGGCACTGGCGATGCTGGTAATGTGAGCATAACGGCAAAACAGGCTGTCGATCTGGCAGGACAAAGCACGGCAATTATCGACACTGTAGAGCTAGGTGGAACGGGCAAGGGCGGTAATATCTCGATCGATACTGCTAGCGTATTACTAACCGATGGCGCGTTGTTGACATCTTCTAATAATGGTACGGGTGATGCTGGTAATATCAACATCAAAGCCAATGGAGCTGTTGATATTATTGGTGTCCAGAGTAATAACTTGAGAGGTGCCATTGCCAGCGTCGTCAGTAATCGGACGATCGGAAATGGCGGCAATATCACGATCGATGCTCGTTCCTTTTTACTCCAAGATAGTGCGTCGCTATTAGCCGCAAATTTAGGACAGGGAAATTCGGGTCGGATTAAAATTACCACAACTGATGCGGCGCGGCTATCGGGTATCGGAGGCTTATTTGTCACTACCGCCAGCAATCTGGGCACGGGCGGAGATATCGATCTTAATTCGCGCCAAATAACGTTAGATAACAGTACTCAGATTAATGCTGCCTCTCTATCTGGGAATGGTGGCAATATTCGCATTGGTAGCCCCACCACCGATCTGCTATTACTGCGGCGCGGTGCTATCGTTACCACCACTGCCAATGGTACGCCACAACAGGGCGGTAATGGTGGCAATATCAACATCGTTGCTACCCTCATCGTCGCCGTGCCGCTGGAGAATAGCGACATTACCGCCAATGCTATCAAAGGTAGCGGTGGCAACGTGAACATCAAATCCCAAGGCTTATTTGGGATTGAATTTCGTCCCCAGCAAACCCGCAATAGCGATATTACCGTCAGCTCGGAATTTGGCCAAATCGGCAAAGTCGGGATCGAAACTCCCGGCATCGATCCTGGCAAAGACCTCAGCGAACTCCCTACCGTGCCTACAGATGCCAGTCAGCAGATCGCCCAAACTTGCAACCCAGAGCGACGAGATCGAAAACTAATCGTTACCGGACGCGGCGGACAGCAGCCGACGGCGGATGAGTTGCCCCCAACTGATGTAGTTTGGCTCGACTCCCGCAACTCCAAACTACCGTTAGCAACTGGCTCTAATCAAGCGTTCCCCAGACTACCACAACCCGCAGTCGGCTGGACGATCGATCGCGGCAAGGTTACTCTAGTTGCTGCTAGTACCGAAGGTGCGGCGATCGAAAATCGGGTGGTTTGTCCGCAACATAATTAGATTACAGCCATGCACCGGATTGCCACTTATTTATCGATCGCACTATCAGTCTTACTCAATTTTCAACTGTCAGCCCCAGTATTGGCAATTGCCGATCGAAACCCCACTACCTCGGTCGATAATGCTCTCCTCGATACGGCGCGCAACCTCACCAAAACCGGAGCAGAAAATTTAGCCGCCGGTCGAGCGAATTTAGCCCTAACTAACTGGCAACAGGCACATAAACTTTATACGCAAATCAAAGATCGCGAAGGGATAATTGGCACGGAAATCAATCAAGCTCAAGCTTTGCAATCGCTGGGGTTTTATCGTCAGGCTCTAGTCCTGCTGAGATCGATCGATACCAACTTACAAACAGAACCTAATTCGCCGCTCAAAGTACGCGGTTTATTGAGTTTGGGCAATACCCTCAAATCGCTCCGCGTGCTAACTGTTAAAAGTAATCGGCTCGATCGAAGTCTGAATATCGGCGCGAAAGAGACACTAGATCGTGCGTTGAAAATGGCGATCGAGTTGCAAGAATTTGGATTGGCAGCTCAAATAAATCTCAGCCTCGCCAATACGCTCGAATTGCTGGGAGATCGTCAAGCTGCCAGTCAGAAATATCGTGAGGCGATCGTAAACAATCGATTGCCACTAGCCCAGACGCAAGCCAAAATTAATTTGTATCGACTCGAACCAGAGCGATATTTACATCTTCAAATATTAAAAATAGCAGCGGAGATCGAGCGAGAATTAGATTTACTACCAATAGATCGGAGTAGCATTTACACTTATATTAACTTAGTCAAAACCATTCAAAAAATTCAGCCCAACTATTTTACAGATCGAGCATTACTGTTGAAAGTTAACGATCTATTGAATACAGCGATCGCTCGATCTAGAATTATTAAAGACAAAAGAAGTGAAGCTCAAGCGATCGGGACACTCGGTAGTTTATATCAATCGATCGGGCAAGATCGATCTGCCAAGCAGCTCACCGAAAAAGCTCTAGTCATCGCCGAAAGTTTACCCGCTCCCGATCTGGCATATCGGCTCCACTGGCAGCTCGGTAGAACGATCTCCAAGCTCGACCCTCAAGATTCTCACGCGATTATCGCTTATCAACAAGCGGTCAGACATCTCAAAACACTCCGCAACGATCTTAGTGCCAGTGAAGCAGATTTACAATTCTCCTTTCGGGATAGTGTCGAGCCAGTCTATCGCGAACTAGTCGATCTGTTATTAAAAAACGGCGATCGAACTATTGCTAATAACCTCGCCGCTGCCCGCGACACGATCGAGTCTCTCCAAGTAGCTGAATTAGAAAACTATCTCCGCCAAGGTTGTCTGGATACTTATACCGTCCCATTAGATAAAATCGATCGCTCGGCAACGATCGTTTATCCAATTATTTTACCCGATCGCATTGCCACGATCGCCGCAATTCCTGGACAGCCACTCCGCTATTACAGTCGATCGATACCTAAAGCTGATATTGAGAATGCGGTTAAAGGACTTCGTACCAAGCTAGATAACTATGAGTTTTATGCACCGCAAGAACGCGCATTTCAAAAACAATCGCAACAAATTTACGATTTGATTATTGCACCGCTAGCTGAAGATCTGCAACAGTCTAATACCAAAACATTAGTATTTGTTCTCGATGGCGTATTGAGAAATATACCAATGTCGATGTTATATGATGGCAAAAAATATCTAGTTGAAAGTTACAATCTTGCCCTCGCCCCAGGATTGCAACTCGTACCACCCCAAAATATCGATCGCCGACAATATCGAGCTTTATTAGGCGGAATTAGTCAATCGCGACAAGGTTTTCAATCGCTGGCGGGAGTTAAGCAAGAACTAGATTTTATTAGCAATCTCATCCCCAGTCAAAAGCTGCTCGACGCTGAATTTAGTCAAGATCGAGTAACTACCAAATTGGGATCTGACAGTTCCGAGATCGTACATCTAGCCACTCATGGCGAATTTAGCTCCGATCCCGAACAAACTTTTATCCTGACTTGGGACGATCGCCTCAATCTCAATAGTCTCAATCGGACGATCCAAAATCGCAATGTCCAAGCCAATAAAGTTATCGATTTATTAGTATTAAGTGCTTGCGAAACTGCTAGTGGCGATAATCGCGCGACATTGGGTTTAGCGGGGGTAGCAATCCAAGCCCGCACCAGAAGTACGCTCGCATCTCTATGGAAAGTCAATGACAAAGCTACCCAAATTTTAATGGCTGATTTTTATCGAAATCTAGTTACTAAAAAACTCAGCAAAGCTGAGTCTTTAAAACTTGCCCAACAGTCCTTATTACGCAATCCGCAGTATCGATCGCCTTACTACTGGGCGGCATTTGTACTGGTCGGTAATTGGCAATGAAAATCTTATGCCAAATTAACCAAACCGCGATCGATAATCTTGCCCTGACTATCGATACCAGTTAAGAGAATTTGGTCTTGATAAACTTCCACAATCCCGAAACTGTGGATACTTTGAGCGAATGCCGACCAAGGCTGCGGTTTGACTGGATAGAGATGGGCACCGCCACCGCCACAGACCAGGTAAGTAGTACCGTCGATCGATTTCGATCGTTGATAGTTATGATCGTGGCCGTTAATCCACAATTTCACTTTATGTTTTTTCAGGATCGGGGTAATATCTCTGCGCATAACTGCATCGACCTTATAGACCCCAGCGGAATAGATATTGTGATGACCGTAGACGATATTCCATTTGGCTTTACTGGCAGCCAACTCGCGATCGAGCCATGCTAATTGAGTCGCTCTTTCGATCGATGCCGGATCGACGATCGAACTAGTTTCGAGCACAAAAAATTTGACA
>NZ_JANPGM010000443.1:0-4189 GCF_031423935.1 Chamaesiphon sp. VAR_69_metabat_338 | reverse complement strand
CGTCACCGCAATCGGCGTTGCCCTCAAAAACAATATGGATTTATCTGTCTCAGTGGCGATGGGTTCGAGTTTATTAGTTGCACTTTTGATGGCACCTTTACTGGTATTAGTCGGTTATGCGATCGGTCAACCGATGGATCTAAACTTCAATCCGTTTGAAATTGTGGCTGTCGGCGTGGCGGTAATTGTAGCTAATCTGATCGCGCTAGACGGTCGATCGAATTGGCTCGAAGGGATCTTGTTGCTAGCAACGTATTTTATTTTAGCGGCGGCATTCTACTTTTTACCGATTTAAGTTTGAGTTAGCTTGGTTTGCACAGAGGAGAAAAAGTAAGAGTTAGGGATTTTAGAGATCTACTAGAGATAGTTAACAAGCCATTGTACCGAACTCAATCTTAGTTGCGGTTGCTAAGATTGTGTCACACCAACACAATTATGTCTAAACAAGCAACTTTATGATTACTTTCTCTAACCTTATTAAATTTGCTAGTATTGCAGGAGTATTAACAACTGCTTTAATTAATATTCCAAAAGCTCACGCTGCAAATCTAGTAGGCGTATTTGGAGATAGTTGTACAGGCTGCTACTTTAGTCTTAGTACTATCAATAATTTTTACAATAGTGGTTTAACGGTAAATGGAGAAGCAGTTTCTTCTAGTATTTTGACCGGAACATTGGATACTAATAATTTATCCAATCTCAATCTTTTGTGGATGGTTCAACCAGCTAACTCGTATACTAACAGTGAAATCCAATCGTTGAGCACATTTCTTGCTGGTGGTGGTCGCATTGCTTTTATGGGCGAACACGGCTCTATCTCTCCAGACGAAAATAACCGGATTACTACTGCAATCGCTAGTTTGGGTGGAAATATTTCGATCGACAATACCGTTGTCGATGGTTATTATCGTGATGCAAAGCGTTCAAACGGTCAAATCTTAGATAATCCGCTGACTGAGGGTGTGAATACATATAATTATGCAGCTTTTGCTCCGCTCAATATTAGCGGTTCTGCGATTGCTCTAATGAAAGGACAAGATAATCCATCCGACGTTATGATGGCATATCAAAATATTGGTGCTGGTAGTATTTTTGTGATTACAGACCAGAATGTTTGGGATAATGTTGGGATGAAATCCACAAATGATAACGCCCGTTTGTTTACAAATTTGTTAGGTGCTAATACAGGTGCGCCAACATCTGTCCCCGAACCGTTTACGATCGTCGGGACTCTCATTGGTGGTACCGTAGCTATGAGAATGAGAAAGAAGCTAGAAGTAATTAAGAAGTAGTAGATTGATTCGAGTGAATTAATGTTAGTTTGAACTTGTCTCGATCGGCGGCTTGCTCTGATTGCAGCCAATCTAATCGTTTTAGACAGTCGCTCGAATTGGTTTGCGTCTAGTTGCTGCCAAAATATTTTAGAAAGCTGTAGTTACAGATCGATCTATAGCTACAGCTTTTCTTTATCGATCGAGAGAAAAACAAGCCATTGTACTGAATCTAAACCTGGTCTGAGTTGATAGAATTGCGACAAATGTACGTACGCAAGTACCGCATTTGACTCAACAGTTCTTCCTACCACAAGACCGAGAGCATGCAGATAAAAACAAAAATAGGTGTGGCTTCCTTCTTTTCAACATTAGTAATGTTATCTGTTACAGGTAATGCTAATGCCACAGGATTAATTTTTAGCCCTGTCGGTGGGGTCATCAATAATGGTGGTTCCGGATATGGCAGCCTTGCAGATACTTACAACCAAAATGGTTTGGCTAGTAAATTTGTTAGTGGTGTCACGGACTTCGATAGTTATTTATCCCTAAATCCAACCCATACTTATGCCTATGCTGGTAATGAGTGGTTTAGCAATTTGGGTACTCAAAGTGCTACCGTCACTTACGATTTAGGCAGTGTCAAGAGTATCGATCGATTGGCTCTTTGGAATGAGGATGCATCGGGAATAGGTCGGCTCAATCTCGCTTATTCTACAGACAATATTACTTTTTCATCTCTAGCTGCTGGTTTAACTCCTTCTAACAACGCTCTCAATTCAGCGTATTCAGCAGATGTATTTGGTTTTGCAACTACCAATGCTAGGTACGTGAGGTTTGACGCATCGGAGTGTAGGCAATCTGTATTTGCAGCTTGTGCGATCGGAGAAGTATCTTTTTCGATTAGTACTTCTGCTTCGTCATTTCCTAACAGCTCTATTCCCAATACATCGATCGTGAATAGAGCGACGACAGCAGTCCCCGAACCATTGACGATCGCGGGTACTCTTTTCGGTGGCACCGCCGCATTGAGAATTAGAAAGAGACTCAAAGTTACTAACAAATTATAAATCGATACTAATTAATTTAGGATCGATCGACACAATAGACAGATCTGAAGATTTCCTGAAATATCTTTAGATCTGTCTATTTTTATGCATTAGTCTCACAGGCTTTTTGCTAGTGTAAATTAAATCGAGATCGGATTCGATCGGATCGATCGTGACTAAGCCATTTTACTTAATCAGAGTTTATTTAAAGTCGGTCGCAAACGGCATAGTAGGAATTATTACTGCAAATCGTAAATATCGTTGAATTAATGCGCCATTGTGCTGAATCGAAAATTTGTTTAAGTTGATAAATTTGTGTTTGTTATAACTTACAGGCCATGTATAAATAGCAAACACAATATGTTTGTGATGGTAATGGTCGAATGTTAAATCCATCACAAAAACTGAATTATTTGCACGATCGAGTAACTTCAGCTTCTAGATAATTCACAATATTTTGTTATTGGGTACTGTATTAAATTTCTTCACCAAATACCATATGAATACTTTGCCCAGCACTAAAGAATGTTCCACTATATCGACTAAATCTCACAAGAGGTTTCCCGTAAAATTTATCGGGCTTGCTGTGACTTCCTTAGCGATGAGTATGGCGATGACTGGAGTAGCTTCAGCCGCCGCAATTAGAACGGGATTTTCTAGTAATACTCTTGCTGCCAACGACGATCTTTCTACTGGTGCGGTAGCTCTTGGATTCACAGCCAATTTTTTTGGTACTAATTACACTCAAACTTATGTCAATAACAATGGCAACATAACTTTCAAGAACGCATCAGGTAGCACTACTCAAGCTTTGAATACTGCAACTACACCAACTATTGCACCATTCTTCGCAGATGTGGATACTAGGGGTATTGGTAATACTCCTGTTACTTACGGACAGGGGCTAGTTAACGGTCGCAACGCTTTTGCAGCCAATTATGTCAACGTCGGTTACTATTCTCAGGGGACGGACAAACTCAATAGTTTCCAGGTTGTCCTGATCGATCGTGCAGATACAGGTGCTGGCAACTTTGATATCGAATTTAACTACGACAAAATTCAGTGGGATCAAGGAGGTACAGCCCGTGTGGGGTACTCAAATGGTCTTGCTGGTACAGCGAATATATTGTCGTTTGAATTGCCAGGTTCTAATGTCAATGGGGCATTCTTAGATGGCGGTTCAAATTCTCTAGCGACAAGAACTATCAATACTAATGGTATTCTAGGTCGCGATATCTTCAGTGCCAGAAATGGTGCTGTTGCCATTGCATCATCCTCAACTCCGACTGCCTCTGTTCCCGAACCGTTTACGATCGTAGGGACTTTGATGGGTGCTGGTGCAGCATTGCGGCTGAGAAAAAGACTCAAAGTTACTAACAAACTGTAGATTTGTTTTAACTAATTAGGTTCGATCGAGACACCAGTTAAGTTTGAGGGTTTGAATTAATCCCATGACTTAGCTGGTGTTTTGGCTGATAATGTAAGTCAAGCTCCAAGTTAATTGACTCGTAAGGGTCGATCGTCCGACTATGCCCCAAACGCCAGAGATTGCTGTTGAATTCCGAGATGCTAGCTTTGAGATAGAGCAGAGGCAAATTCTAGCCCGCTTAAATCTGAGCATTTATCAAGGGGAAACGATCGTCTTATTGGGGCGTAGTGGTAGTGGGAAAA
The DNA here is from genome assembly GCF_031423935.1 of Chamaesiphon sp. VAR_69_metabat_338. NCBI lineage: Bacteria > Bacillati > Cyanobacteriota > Cyanophyceae > Gomontiellales > Chamaesiphonaceae > Chamaesiphon > Chamaesiphon sp. VAR_69_metabat_338. The sequence goes on along the minus strand of NZ_JANPGM010000443.1, from coordinate 198 downwards.
CGACAACGCTAAAATTAATCAACCATCTCATCGCTCCAACCGCTGGCTCAGTATTGGTGGACGATCGATCGACGACTGAGTGGGATCCGATTAAACTGCGGCGGCGGATTGGCTATGCGATTCAGGATATCGGATTGTTTCCGCACTTTAATGTCAGTGAAAATATCGGACTGGTGCCATCCCTCGAACAGTGGCAAG
>NZ_JANPGM010000442.1:0-8458 GCF_031423935.1 Chamaesiphon sp. VAR_69_metabat_338 | reverse complement strand
ATACCTTTGAAACCTGGGCGCAGCAGGTCATCGATTTTTGCCAGGAAGTTATCGGCACGCCGACCATTTTAATCGGTAACTCGATCGGTTGTATCGTTGCTTTGCAAGCGGCGGTAACTAGCCCCGAATCTGTGCTTGGCGTGGCCTTACTCAATTGTTCGCTGCGATTATTACACGATCGCAAACGTGCCGAAATGCCCTTCTATCGTCGCTGGGGCGCACCGATCTTGCAGTCGGTACTGACAGTACCCGCGATCGGCAAGTTCTTTTTCCAGCAACTCGCCCAACGGAAGGTGGTTCGCAATATCTTACGGCAAGCCTACCACCACCCAGAAGCCATTACCGAAGAATTAATCGATATCTTGATGGCTCCCGCTGCCGATCCTGGCGCGGCGGACGTCTTTTTGAAGTTTACGGCCTATTCCTGGGGGCCATTACCCGAAGATCTGCTGCCCCAGTTGACTTGTCCGGCGATCGCGATTTGGGGTGCTGCCGATCCGTGAGAACCGATCGAATTGGGACGCGAATTGATGAATGTTTCTACTGTTGATGAATTTGTCGAAATTCCCGATGTCGGCCATTGTCCCCAAGATGAAGCTCCCGAATTAGTCAACCCCGTTCTGCGCGATTGGATTGGTAAATTGAGCACTTAAATTTGTGAGGAGCGGGAGAATCAGATGAGCACCTTGAATAATGCCAGATTCAGCAGCTATCGATCTCTCAATAGCGGCATGAGCTAAAATTACATTCACCAAATAAAGTTGTTGCGGTGCTGAGGTAAGCAAGATCGAGATGGTACTAGCAAAATCTAAAACACTTAGCTTTGATGATTTTATCGCCTGGTTGCCAGAGCGATCGGAATTTCGCTACGAACTTAGAGACAGAGATCTTCTCGAAATGCCCAAACCGCGCGGCAAACATTCGGAAATAGCTGTTTTGCTCAGCGGCCAACTATATTTAGAAATTACCCGATTGGGTCTACCTTATCTGATTCCGCGCGAATCGATTGTCAAATCGATCGATGGGAAGTCAGGCTATGAGCCAGATGTTATCGTCCTGGACAAAGAACAGCTAGTTCAAGAATCTCGGTGGGAGACAGAATCGATTATTACACAAGGCAGCTCAGTCAAACTAGCTATTGAAGTCGTATCGACTAATTGGCAGGATGATTATGCAGTTAAGCAAATCGCATACCAAACATTAGGCGTTCAGGAATATTGGATCGTCGATTATTTAGGATTAGGCGGGCGGTATTTTATCGGTTATCCCAAACAGCCGACTATTTCTGTTTATTATCTTGTCGATGGTGAATACGATTTGCATCAATTTAGAAATGGCGATTCGATCCGATCGTTAACGTTCCCCAATTTCCAGCTATCTATCGATCGACTGATTTGAATGAATGTTTTAGCTCGATTCTATATCTACATAGACAGAACAAATTCTTTACTTTATCTATACTCAAGGCGCAGTTAGGATTAAGCCCAATTTGTCGTACTTATAATTAGTGCAAATAGCTGAGAACTGATCGGTCATAATGACGAGGATTCTATCCGAAGATGACTGTTAGATTGAGTGTGTTGAAGACAAACGACTATTCAAACACACAATCTTAAACCCGCTATGTACTACTCTAGTGAACTATCTAAATCAGCTTCACAACGCCAATTAAAAAATTTCGATCGCATTGGCACAAGAGTATTAGACATTATTTGTGGATTGATTATCGCCGCAATCTTTGCAGTAGTGTTCCCCTTTGTAGCGATCGCCATTAAACTAGATAGTCCTGGTTCGATCTTCTACAAACAAGAGCGGGTTGGTTTGAATGGCAACAAGTTTACTATCTATAAGTTGCGATCGATGGTGCAAAATGCCGAACGTAACGGTCAAGCACAGTGGGCAGTCAAAGGCGATAGCCGCATCACCAAAGTTGGTAACTTCATCCGCAAAACTCGCCTCGATGAATTACCTCAAGTCATCAATGTCTTGAAGGGCGAAATGAGCATGGTTGGCCCTCGTCCCGAACGCCAACAGTTCATGGAGAAATTAGAATCACAAATTCCTAACTTCAGCACGCGATTGGCTGTTAAACCTGGATTGACTGGCTGGGCGCAGGTAAATTATGGCTATGGTAGTACTGTTGAAGATGCCAAGATCAAGCTCGGCTACGACCTCTACTATTGCAAGCATCAGTCGCTAGCCTTAAATTTCCAAATTCTACTGCGGACATTTGCCGTAGTTCTCAAAATGCAAGGACAGTAACTGCCGAGCGCATCTCTAGATCTGAGCTGTGGTGAAGAAGTAATCGAGAGGCAGGCAAAAGCCTGTCAAGCAAAAATCAATTTAAGTAATTAGCATATTTAAACTACTAATTACTGGCAGTCTATACCGCGCTCATGTCTTCAAGATCGATCGTCAATCGGTCTGGTTTACAACGCTTAATCTGAGTCTCGATCCCCTGGGCAGATTCACCTTCTAAATCTGCGACATAGCCCGCTACCGCTAGTTTTGCGGATGCTAGATCCGCAAATGGACCAAAGTAGTACATGCACTTAGGGCGATCTGTCAAAACTTCGATCCACCAAGCTTGCCCCCCAAAATCCAGGATACTCGTCCAGAATTCGGCGATCGGGTCGAGGATATGGCTTTTTAAGATATGATTATTCATCAATAATACTCAAATAATAGTTAGAGTTGGACATGCTTATCTTCAGTCTCAATCTAATTAGAGTTGCAGTGTTTAGCCAATATTAACAGTGAGCGCAAGTAAACAAATCTATCTATAGACAGAACTTCAGAGAGTCGCTTGACTATTTTTTCGCTCGAACGATCGCTACTGTTATCGATCGTCCTGATTGCGAGCGAACTCTATGCTCATCTGACATTTTTCTAATGTCCACCGCTACCAGCACCCACTTTTACTTTTTTGAAGAACAAGATTGCTACTCCACTCAATAGCAGCGCAAACCCAATAAAGTAAAAACAATCATTAAAAGCTAAGATAAATGACTCGCGTCGGATAATCGTCTCGATCGACTTTAATGCGCGATCCTGAGCTGTGAGGAGATCGGCACCTCTACTGACAAATAGCTGGGTCAACTCATCGATGCGTTGCTGAGTGGCAGGGTTGTACAGCGATACACCTTCACCGAGCCGATTGGAATGAAACTGTTCGCGCTGGGTTAATAATGTCCCTAAGGCGGCAATCCCAAACGAACCGCCCAAATTTCGCATCATATTAAATAACCCACTCGCCGATCCGGCTTGATCTCTGGGAATACCAGCAGTAGCCACTCCAGCGAGCGGTACTAAAATTAAGGGCTGACCTAGCGCGCGCACTAATTGCGACCAGCGCAACTGGTCGATCCCCGAGAGATTAGTTAGATCGGAATTCATAAAACAACTGACAGCAAATAAGCTTATCCCTGTAGCGACTACCAACCGAGTATCGACAAACTGAAGTAGCTTGGGCACCAGCGGAATCAGAAATAATTGCGGTATCCCCGCCCACATTAAGACCTCACCAATTTGCAAGGCATTATATTGTTGAATCTGAGCCAGATACAACGGCAAAATATAAATAGAACCATATAGCCCGATGCCGAGCGAGACATTGACGATACTCGCCAGCGCAAAATTTCGATTTTGCAATAGCCGCAAGTTAATAAATGGTTGCTTGCGAGTTAGTTCGATCCAGAAAAAGATCGCTAGAAAAATCGCTGCGAGGATGGCTAGATTGATAATTAGAGATGAGCTAAACCAATCTTTACGAGTACCTTCTTCTAAAACTACTTGCAGCGATGCCAACCCGATCGCCATCGAAATAATCCCCCACCAATCGCCTTGTTTGAGCAGTTCTGGTTTGGGTGGTTGTTGTTTAATGCCATACCAAACACCAGCTAATAACAACAAGCCAGGAATGACATTCAGATAAAAGATATAGTGCCAACTTAAATTATTAGTCAGCCACCCGCCCAACGTCGGCCCGATCGACGGTGCAAACGTAGCCGTCACACCAAATAACGCCTGACCCGCCGGTTGTTTAGATGGTGGTAGGCTCACCAACATGTTGGTAAAAGCCATCGGGATCAAAATCCCCCCTGTTGCCCCCTGCAAGGCACGAAAGGCAATCATCGAGGATAAATCCCACGCCGAAGCACAACACACCGAGAAGAAAATAAATAGTGCCGCATTGACCAAAATATAGCGACGGATCGAGAATACCTGGGATAGCCACCCCGTCAGGGGAATCACGACGATTTCGGCTACCAAATAAGCAGTCGAAATCCATGAGCCTTCCTCCAGGGTCGCCCCCAGAGCTGCTTGAATATCCTGAAGGGAAGAGTTGGTAATTTGGATATCCAACACCGCCATAAATGCCCCTAGCATACTGGCACCAACTCCAATCCAAGTCCGCAACGAGACTCGATCGGCATCTGGATTTCGATCGCCTAGCGCACTTGGATTTGCCATTATTTTATCCTCCAGAAATTATCTCGAAACTAGATCTTGCCTAATCGATGATGCCTTTGCGATGATAAATTTCGCGGACGATTTTACTCAATGCTGGTAATTGTCTGCTGAAATATAATGACCCTAATAAGCAAGCACTACCTGCAAAAATCAATGTCGGCGTCACACCAATTCGATCGGCTAAAGTACCACCTAACAGATTGCCAAACGGCACCACTCCCAAAAAAGACATCGTATAAATACTCATCACGCGACCGCGTTTGTCATCATCGACGATCGTTTGGAGCACCGTATTACCCGATGCAATTTGTAAAATCGTGCCCAAGCCGATAAACAACATCGCGACTAAAGACAGCGGCAAATAGCGAGATAAAGCAAAGACAATTAACCCCAGCCCTAATAATGCTGGCCCCAGAATAATCAATTTCCCCAGGCCGAAAACAGTTTTACGTGTGACTAAATAAATTCCGCCCGATACAGCACCTACTCCCGATGCTGCCATCAAAAAGCCTAGAGTTTGGGCATCACCTTGGAGGATTTTATCGGCGAAAACTGGGACGAGTACCGTATACTGCATCCCCAAAAAACTGACGATCGCCGATAGCAATAGAATCGCCCGAATCGGCGGACAGCCAAAGGCATACTTAAATCCATCTTTAATGCGCTCTAATGGACTACCAGTAATTTTGGGCAGTTGCTTGGGCTTAAATCGCATTGCTAATAAAGCAATAATTACGGCGATATAGCTCAGACCATCAATTAAGAAACAATAAGCCTCACCCACCCTGGCAATTAATAATCCGCCAATTGCGGGGCCAATTAACCTCGCACCATTAAACATTGTCGAATTAATCGCGATCGCATTAGCTAAATCTTCGGGTCGATCGACTAATTCAGTGACGATTGCTTGTCTGGCTGGGGCATCGACGGCATTAATAATGCCTTGAAATAAACTTAAAACCAGCAAATGCCAGATTTGAATTACTCCAGATAATGCCAGCGCAGCCAAGCATAAAGACTGCAGCATCGCCAAAATTTGAGTCGCGATTAAGATGCGCTGGCGCGGGAATCGATCGACTAAAACACCACCAAAAGGGGTCAGCAAAAAGTTGGGGATTTGGCTGGTAAATCCCACCACGCCCAGCATCACAGATGAGTTGGTAAGATGATAAACCAACCACACCGTCGCGATTTGGGTCATCCAGGTACCGATTAACGAAATCCCCTGTCCGCCAAAAAATAAGCGATAGTTACGCGATCGTAACGCTGGTGGTAGATATTTTGAGTCGATTGCTTGCATCTTAAAATTAGGTGAAGGTTCACAGTCGATCGAGTCGCATACCAGCATTAAGACATGGGTAACAGCGTAGATCTGAGGGTATCCACGAGGGGCACCCCTACAGGTTATCTGTAGGAGTACCCTGCAATTGTGGCAGTACTAATCGCTCGTGCATTGGTGTCGTCTCCAAATTGCCCTAGTTAGTCTCGACAGTCACTTCCGCAGACATCCCAGGTGCGAGGCGCGTCTCATAGCCTTTGAGGCTATTAGCATCCAATCTGATTTTGACTGGAATCCGCTGGACGATTTTGGTAAAGTTACCCGTCGCATTATCGGGTGGTAACAGCGAAAATTGCGATCCAGATGCAGGCGAGAGGCTATCTACATAACCCTTAAATAGATGATTGGGAAAAGCATCTAACTTCACTTCTACCACCTGTTTTGGCTTCAACTTATCGAGTTGGGTTTCTTTGAAATTTGCCACTACCCAATAATCGTTGTCCACCACAGCCATCAGTGGCGATCCGGCTTGAATCCGGTTGCCGATTTCTACATTTTTACGCCCGATTCGTCCGGCACTGGGAGCCGTAATATTGACGTAGGATAGCTGCAATTGAGCATCCTTCAAGGCCGCTTGCGATTGAGCGATCGCCGATTGAGCAGCGGCATACTGGCTGCGGCTGACGGCTGTTTGTTGACCGCTGGCGGTTGCTTGTTGCAAGCCACCTCTGGAGGCTGCGAGTTTGGCTCTAGCAGTCGTAATTCCTTCTTGAGCTTGTGCCAATTTAGACTGGGCTTGGGCTACTCCAACTTTCGCTGCTGCGAGTTTGGCTTGGGCTTGTTGAACGCTTTGGAGCGCGGAACTTTTTTGCGCCTGCGCTACGGCGAATGCAGCTCTAGCGGTATCCAATTGTTGACCCGAAATCGCACCAGATTTATAGAGACTGTTGTAGCGATTGAAGTCAGCTTGGGTTTTTTGGAGATTGGCGTCGGCTTGGGCAACCTGCGCCTGTGCGAGGGGAATTCCGGCTTGAGCTTCTCGAACCGCAGCTTGGGCAGCTGGAATCCCAGCTCTAGCTTCTTCAACCACCGCTTGGGCTGTAGAAATGCCAGCTTGAGCAGTGCTGACATCACCCTGCGCTTGACTGGTTTTACCTGTCGTCGTTTGGGATGCGAGGGCAATGTTTGCTTGGGCTGCACTTGCCTGACGTTGCGCCGCTTCTAGCGCGGCTTGGGCTTGCTGCGCCTTATTTTCGTAATCTTTGGGATCGAGCTTGATTAACAATTGTCCGGGTTGGACTTGCTGGTTGTCATTTACTAGCACCTCCGTGACTGTACCGGCAACTTTGCTACTGATTTGGTGGATGTGTCCGTAAACAGTGGCATTATCCGTTGTCTGGTGGGTCGAAATAAATTCCCAATACCGAAAACCAAAGATCCCCGCTACAGTTGCACCGATACCCAATCCCGCTAAAATCAATGGCAGCCGCTTGTTCCGCTTTGGGGCTGGCTTTTCGATTTGCCCTGGTACGACAAATGGGGTAACTGTTTCGACTTTTGCTGGTGGTACTACCGCAGTTTGGATTCCATCCGCATCGAGACTGTCAAGCTGATGGCCATTGTATTCGCTGGCTGTAGTCGTGCTTTGCATACAGATCGCCTAGTTAATTGATGTATTTAATGAGATTAGTTAGTGTGCGTAATATTAATTAGATCGGATTGTATCGATCGTCTCAAACTTAGACGTATTTAGCTTCCCTCAATCGGGGTAACAGCGATAAACGATCGAGGTATCTTTAGGACAAGTTAGCAATGGCGCGATCGAGCGATCGAGAAAACTGTTCGCGATCGCCTTCGGGGACACCCACCCATGTCTCGGCATGTAAATCTGCGGTGACTTGGGGGAGGATGTGTTCCAGTTCCAGCCCCGCATCAGTCAGCCAAATCCGGCAGATCCGCCGATCGATCGGATCGCGCTCTCGTCTGACGAAGCCGCGCTCCTCCATCCGATCGAGTACGCCCGTGAGTGTGCCGCCAACCTGTTGTAGCTTTTCACCAATCGCCGAAGTTGGTAAGCCGTCCTCTTGCCACAAACAACACAGCACTAACCAGTGAAATGGCGTCAACCCAAACGGTTCCAGACGATCGCTAAACTTTCGATACAGCAACTGAGACAGAAGTTTGATGCGATAGCCCATGCTATATGGTGCTCTAAACTCTTTGCCCAATGTTGAAGATGCAGACTCGATCGAGTTTGATTTCATAAATGCTAATTACTTAGCGTACGTACTATTATTTTGGACGAAATCAACGAGCCTGTCAAGTTTGATGCCGATCGATTTATGGTTACAATTGCTCAACCATTCCCAACTTCACCATCGGGATGGTTTCGATCGTCTTATGCAGCAGTAATCCACTAGAGTGAAAGCTAGCTCTCAACTTTTTCTGTGGGAATATAGTTGGATTTATACAATAATCTGGCTCGACGTTGTTGGAGCAAATGTTTGTCCATGACAGCTATAGCTTCATCTAGCTCTAGAGTCCACAAATCCAAGAGCCTACCAGCTTCTCTCAAATTAGCAATATCTCTGGCTCTAGTTGCGTCATCGGGAATCTTAAAGTTATTGCTCATAATTAATTCCAATTACGTTGAATTTCTTGCAAGCTGGCATTACTGGCATCTACTGTAGCTTCGCCAGTTTCAAC
>NZ_JANPGM010000441.1:0-5094 GCF_031423935.1 Chamaesiphon sp. VAR_69_metabat_338 | reverse complement strand
ACCTCTTACCTTTTACCTTTTACCTTTTACCTTTTACCTCTTACCCCTACCCCCTACCCTCTACCCTCTACCCTCTAGAATGAAGACAAAGAAACAATTCGGGCAACACTGGCTGCGAAACGAACAGGTACTCGATCGCATCATCACCGCCGCAAAGATCGCCCCAACCGATCGCATCCTGGAAATTGGCCCCGGTACTGGTATTCTCACGCGGCGGCTGGTTACTGCTGCGAGCACGGTAGTTGCTGTCGAGATCGATCGAGATTTGTGCGCTCTATTAGTCAAAAAGATGGGTCATATCGATAATTTTTTATTATTAGAAAATGACTTTCTCAATCTCGATGTCGATCGTACGCTTGCCGATTTTCCCAACTTCCAACAAGCCAATAAAGTTGTCGCTAATATTCCTTACAATATCACCGGGCCAATCCTCGAAAAGTTACTAGGTAATATCATCCATCCAGCCGATCGACCCTTCGATTCGATCGTCTTATTAGTCCAAAAAGAAGTCGGCGACAGGCTGTTTGCCAAACCCAGTACTAAAGCCTTCGGCGCATTGTCGATTCGGGTGCAATACTTAGCTGATTGCGAATTAATCTGTCCGGTGCCCGCTCGGGATTTTTCGCCACCACCAAAGGTCGATTCGGCAGTTATCAGACTCACTCCCAGACGATTGGAATTAACAGCTAATAACCCAAAAATGCTAGATAATTTAGTCAGATTGGGCTTTAGTACGCGTCGCAAAATGTTGAGAAATAATCTCCAAAGTGCGATCGATCGCGAAGCTTTAGTCGAACTACTAGGATCGTTAAATATTAGCGATGAAACTCGTGCGGAAGATCTGAGTGTCGAACAGTGGATTCAGTTATCGAACTTAGTCAACGATCGTCAAATGATAACAGTGGCTCATTAATTACCTTAACTAACGTCAGTTCGGGTTAACGATATTGGCTTCGTTCTAGCACCGCACTCGATTGAAATCGGTGCTAGTAAAGCAAAGTCCGCCTACGCGGACTGATGCAAATTCCGCGTAGGCGGACTTTGCATCACAAGCCGAGACTTCAGTCTCTAGGCACTTCGGAATCTCAAACTGACGCTAATTAGCTGCCAGCATCCCAAGTACTCGCAGCAGTCGCAACGGCTTGCTCGACGGTTTTTTCACCAGACATCGCCGCCTGGAGATTTTCATAGATGGCTTTTTTGAGCAGATCGATATTTTTCAAAGGTGGAATTAAAATCTCTGACTGCGCTAATTGCTCGGCACTAATCGCCTTACCTCGGTCGAGTGCAGATTGTTCTTTACCATTAGCTAATTTAGCCTTGTAGTCGGCAACTGCTTTGATATTAGAAGGCAAAGTATCCGATGCCTGAGCAAAAGCTAATTGATTGGTCGCATTGGTAATAAACAGTGCGAATTTGGCAGCAGCTTCCGGTAACTTGCTAGTGCGGGGAATCACCAGATTCATCACGGCAACCCCGGTTTTGCCAGTCTGTCCCGAGATTTGGGGCGCGACAGCCGAAACTTTGGCAATTTGCGGCGCATTTTTAGCGATCGTTTCAATAAATGGTGCCCCCGCCGAGAGCATGGCGATTTCGCCAGATTGGTAGAGTTGAATCCCTTGCTGGTGTCCCTGAGTCATGGCTTCCTTTGGCAGCAAGCCTTGCTTGTAGAGATCGACCCAATATTGAAAGGCTGCTTTCCCAGCCGAGGTATTAAAGGCCGCTTTGCCTTGTTTATCTACAAGTTGTACGCCCATCTGAACGAGGGATTCGAGGACATCGTTACTATCTTCAGGTAATAAGGTCGCAAAGAAGGCATATTTACCCGTTTTTTCTTTAATCTGCTTGGCAGTTTGAGCGAGTTCTTGATAAGTAGTCGGCGGTTTGACAACTCCCGCTTTCGTAAATAATTCTTGATTGTAAATTGTGACGTTGGTCGTCAGATACCACGGCAGACTAAAGGTTTTACCGTCTAGGGTGCTAGCTTGCCAGATATTAGGTAGATATTCTTTGTTCTCGCCCTTGGTTAAAACCGGATCGAGATTCAACCAGGCATTTCTAGCAGCCAGTTGAATCGCAAAATCAGGATTGAGATTGACCACATCCGGCGCAGTTTTCGCTGCCATCGCCGCTTGAATTTTGCCGTGCATCGCCGACCACGGTACATCGACCCAGTGGACTTTTATCTCTGGATTGGCAGCTTCAAATTTACCGATCGCATCTTTAAAATAATCGTTAAATTTGGGCTGAAGTTGCATCGTCCAAAATTCCAACTGTGGAGCCTTGGAGCTAGGTGACTTGATACAACTCACCACGCCAGTCAATAGCAGCCCTAACAATCCACAAACCAAGAAGCGACGAAAATTAGCAGGCTTAAACATGAGCTGAGATACCCCTCGATCGACATCCAGGTATTATCGACGATCTAGGCGATCGCGACTAGGGGGATCGAGGCAAAACCATCCCCTACGTTATAATATTTGTGCTACTCGATCCAAAGATCTTGTGACTAAAAAAATCGCCCAATTCCGTCCATATCAGCCGTTATTGCTCCGGATTTTGCATGGTTTTACGGGGCTGTTTCTGATTGCTGCCATTGTGAGTGCCTATTGGACTTACGATACTTACGATCGACGCTGGGGTGGCTTCCTACCTATTTATCAAGACATAGAAGGCATCCACGGTACTTTTGGTCTATGGACTTTGCTAATCTTTCCAGCGTTTGCGATCTACGCCTTCCATCGGGGGCAGCGGCGGTTAATTCAGCCTGACTCTTTGAGCAAGCTAGCTCAGGTGGGTAGACCGATCTGGTGGTACACCCTCAGCCGGATCGCGAATACCCTCACTCTTATCGCGCTGACCTTGGCTGTGTTTAGCGGCAAGATGATGGACGATACCTGGCTACCCAAGGGAGAATTAATCCATTTCTGGTACTCCGTCCATTTAATTGCGTGGGTAGCGATGGTAATTGCGATCGGCCTACACCTGCTGATGAATGCTAGGGTAGGTGGCGCACCGCTACTGCTCTCGATGCTGAGCTGGCAATTCCGCGACAAGGATCGTCCGAACCTGTGGCTGGGTCATCTCTCCCAGTGGTGCTCGGGTGTGCGGCAGGGATCGTGGACGAGGTGGTTTCAACCAATAACAGCGACGATCGTTTTAGAAATTGCGATTTTAGTGAGTATTTTAGCTGCCTGGATTATTCCTGTATTTAAGTAGCAGCTTCAGCAATCACGGGAGAAAACGATTGGGATGAAAGCGATCGCAAGTAAAGATTCACACTATCGATCGACACTCAGGTATTATCGGCGATTGAGTCGATCGCGATTAGGGGGAGAAGGTGAAAAAGCAGCAATGTTATTGAGATCGAGCATTTGGAGAGGAGCAGATGCCAACTAATCCAAAGTACTTTTCACAAGGAGGAGTCTGACCATCAAATATAGTAATGGCATCGAAGTGCGAGAGGGAGATGTCGTGCTGGTTCAAAGATCGAAATCTAGGATAGAGGGAGTCATTCTAAAAATCATCCAGTCGAACACGGAAGAGTCCGATCGTTGGTCGCTTCCTAATGGAGGTGTATTAATTGAAGGTGGTGGTTTTGGTCTATCGGCTACTAAATCCTTAGAAGAAGATGAGGACATTGTATTTGTCCGTCGATCGCCAAATATCGATCCGTCAGCATAGAGTCTAATTTTTCATAGCAGGGGTCGATGCCTTCGATCGGATTGCCCTCTTTTGCTTGAGGATCGAATGTCCGTGTCCTTTGTATGCCTACCCTTAACTTAAGACTGCGTTACAATTCTTGGTAAATCGACAGCCATCTGACTCACCTCATCAAACATCATGACAGTTGCCTATCCTCGCAAATTCAACAACAGTCTTAGTGCCAGAGATATCCTCAAACGCGTCGTCAGCGATCGAGAAATTCACCTCGTTACGCTCAATCGATACCGCTACAACGAACAACGCAGTTGCAAAGATCTTACCGATCTCATCGAACAACTCAATGGCAACCCGCCAGAATTGATTCGGGATCTCTCCCATCACATCAACGATGAATCCCGCCATGCCATGTGGTTGACCGACCTGTTAATCGATATTGGTGGCCCCATCGATACCCCTCCAGGCGTATCTTATATCGATGAATTCAATCGGTTGATCGATCGGGAAACATACAATAATGTCGAAGATGCCGTAATTGCCGCTTTAGCAGCCATCAATGTCACCGAAAAGCGCGGTTGTGAATATTTCTCGGCTCACATTCATGCCCTCAAAGCAGCTCCGCAAACTGAGGAAAATATTAAAATTCGCGAAACGATCGAGAAAATATTTCCCGAAGAAACCGGACACGTTCGCTGGGGCAGCCGTCAACTCGCAAAAATTGCCGCTAAAAGTCCCGCCCACCGTCAAAAAGTGGAAACAGTGAAGCGCAAGTTTATCGCGATCGAGCAAGCAGCGTTTGAATCGGGGATGGACATCATGTTCGGTGCCGAACTCCGCCGCGTCAATAACTTGATGGATGTCGTCAACACCCTGCCACTCTGGGATCGTCCGCAATACCTGATGGCGCGTCTCCCCGAAACCATCCTCGACCCCGAACTCCAAAAAGTCCGCATCACCGCCGCCCAAAAAGCCTGGAACCGCGATCCACAGGCATTTGTAACGCAGTTTATTCCGATGTTTTTGGGGAATTCGATTAAGTAAGGCTTTAGGCTTTAGGACGCTTGCGTCCTTCTAATTTCCTAATACCTAATGCCTAAAGCCTAAAGCCTAATAAGAAATCCAATCACTCCAACTCCCTGGATACAACTTCGCGCCAGTGATGCCAGCTAGTTCTAGTGAGAGCAAATTGACACAGGCTGTTACACCAGAACCGCAGTAGACGATGGGTTCGACATCGGATGGAATGGCTGCCCAGCGTTGCTGTTGTGCATCGATCGATAGCGCGTAGCCTTCGGGAGTAGACACTTCTTGCCAGGGATAATTGACGGCACCAGGGATATGTCCGGCAATTGGATCGATCGGGTTCGCAGAAGTTGATGAGTATGTATGTGGGTAAGCCTATTAACAGCAGATCGGCAAATAGGTTCATTG
>NZ_JANPGM010000440.1:0-4184 GCF_031423935.1 Chamaesiphon sp. VAR_69_metabat_338 | reverse complement strand
TTAGGCTTTAGGCTTTAGGGAATATTGGACACTTGTGTCCTTCTTTACTCCCCGCTCCCAACTCCCCGCTCCCAACTCCCAACTCCCAACTCCCAACTTCCCTATGGATTGGCAATTACTAGCATTAACCTTCACAACCGTATTCATCGCTGAAATTGGTGACAAAAGCCAGTTGGCCGCGATCGCTTTAGGTGGTAGCACTCAGCACCCGCGTGCGGTCTTTTTTGGTTCGGTGGCGGCGTTACTATTAGCGAGTTCGATCGGGGTCTTAGCTGGTGGCGAGATTGCCGGATTTTTACCGACTAGGGTACTAAATGGATTGGCCGCACTGGGTTTTGCAGTGCTGGCAGTGAGATTGTTATGGCCAAATGAATAGCCTGGGCGATCGATTCGCATCCAGGCTATTGGGCTAGACTATTTGGGTATCTTTACTTCGTAGTAGCACCGATATTGCTAGCATTAAAGGAGCCAGCAAATACTGTGGCGGGATGTTTAATATTCTCGATCGGTTTGCGAGTATCCGTAATCAACCAATCTAATGAGGCGGCTTGAACGTCGATCGTCGCGCCATCTTTATCGACGCAATAGCGTCCGAATACTAATTTATCCGTCAGCTCTACGTCGGCAATCCGAGAGTATTCAAAGATTACACTGTTGTTGATGTGTGCGCCACTACAAATATGGCAATTGCGACCGATCATTGCGGGGCCGGTGATCTTCGCACCATCTTCAATTTTGGTCATGCCGCCAATATAAACAGGGCCAGTAATGTCTACTTTGTCCCAATTTACCGCCACATTAATGCCAGTGTAAATACCTGGCGCGACTTCAGTCCCAGGAATCGGTACGTTTTTGACTTCGCCCATTAATACGCTGCGAATTGCTTGCCAATAATCTGGGACTTTACCAATATCTACCCACTGAAAATCCATCGGGATTGCATAGAATGGGGCACCCATTTCTACCAATTTCGGAAATAAATCGCCCCCAATATCGAACTCTTCACCAGTAGGAATATAATTTAGGACTTCTGGCTCAAAAATATAAATACCCGTGTTAATATTCGTACTCAGCGCTTCAGCAATACTAGGCTTTTCTTGGAATGCTTGAATTTTGCCATTTTCGTCGGTAACAACGACCCCATAACTGGAGACTTCCTCGCGCGGTACCGACTTGGTGACGATCGTCGCTAGCGATCCTTTTTCTCGGTGCCACTTAACGGCTGCTGTTAAGTCGAGATCGATCAGTGCATCGCCACACAACACGACAAAAGTGTCGTCAAAGAAGGGATAAAAATCTTGAATTCTTCGCATCCCACCCGCCGAACCCAGAGCTTTTCCTTCTAGTTCGCCATCTTCGCGGATGTAGCCCTCAAAAGAATAGGCAATCTGGACGCCAAATCTTTGACCATCGTGAAAATAACTTTCGATTTCCTTGGCAAGATGGCTAACATTAACCATAATTTCGGTAAAGTCATGCTGCTTGAGCAAATCTACCAGAAATTCCATTACTGGTTTGTGTAAGATGGGAATCAATGGCTTGGGAATCGTGTAAGTAATGGGACGTACGCGCGTGCCTTTCCCAGCAGCCAGAATCATTGCTTTCATATTAAATCTTGGGTACTTAAAATCCCTATTTCATCTACTGTAACAGCGATCGATTGCCGACGACACCAGCACGATCGCCTGTTCCCAGTTGTCTGTGGTCAGCAAAAGCTAGTTCATCTGAATCGAATCTTCTTCCAGTCTACGAATAGTGAGGGTTTGATAAAACTCGGTCTGATGCAGCTCAACCTTGGATTGAGCCGATAATAGTAATAATGCCCAGAATACACCGACTCGATCGTGATTGGCTCCATGTTCTTGTCCTGGTGCGGCTGGAAATTTGCTAGACCAGAGTTTGACCAGATCGTCCAAGTTCCACAATTCACTCTCACTGGTATAGGTGACGAGAAATTCTGCTACTAGTGCCGCCATTTCGGTTAAATTTTCATCGTGAGCGAGGCCGACGATCGTTTGCGTTGCCTGCTTGACAGACATAATTTTACCCCGGCGCAGGGAGCTGCGTCGCGCCGTTGGCTCAGCGATTTTATCAGCAATTTGGCGGAGTTGGCCGATTAAATCTTCGAGCGTTACCGGACGCGTGCGCGGTGGCGGTGAAGTTAAGCGTCGCCGGATATGCCGCTCTAAGTTACGTGGCAATCCCGTACTCGCGATCGTCTCAAAGTCCAGATCTTCTTCGATAAAGTCAAAATCTTCTTCCTGAGACTGGCTCTGCTCCAAACTCTGCGCTTTGAGTAATACCAGCATCGCCGCCCACAAGAAGGCTTGTCCCGATTGGGACAGGTTGGCTTGTTTGTGTGCCAGCGTGGCATCGGCTTGCAGAGGCAGCTTGCTTAGGTGCAGATCGATTGCGTCGATGACTTTGACATCCCAAGGATTGATTTCGCCCCGTTGAGCCAAATCGATGAGCATGGCAATCCCCATCTGCGCGAGTGCATACGGATCGACTTGCGGTTCGACAACTGGGGCGGAGCTGCTGGGCCGATGGGGAGTTGCTACCATTTGGGGAGGGCGACGGGGGGAGGGGGGAGATTGGGAATTGGTACTTAGGCGGCGATGCTTATTTGCAATCGATCGACAGGTCTACCTCAACTTAAAGATTGAGCTTGGCGCATGTGTTGTAGCTTAATTGGTAACTTTACAGCAAATTCAGCACAATTGATGTTGCCAGAATAGATATTTTGTGATTTCGTGATTAGGGAAATCACTACTTGCCCTCATCTTCAACAGCGCAATTGGTTTGCGATTTCGCTCTCGCTTCAGCATCACCCAGTCCCCTCGTCCCCGTCCTAAAACTGCAATTAGGGATTAATCGATCGCATCTGCCATACGTCATTTACCAATTCGTACGAGTAGCAGTTTTGAGGGTCGCCACGCAACTCCAGATGTACGACTTGTGTAACTGCAAGTAATAGTAGACAAAAATTTGCCGAGGGTTGCTGGGGATCGGGTTGGGGTGGCGCGAAGTCCTGGGGATCTGCGCTGCGATCTGCGCCAGGAGTTGCCCAATCGAACTGAATGCGCCCAGAGTCGGACATCTGCGTCCAGGCTTGTTGACGAGCCTTCCAGTCGCTAGTGACGGGACATTCTGCGGTGATTAATCTCAAGGTGCCACTTATCCGAAACTGTTCGCGCGTAGTGGGAAAATACCAGCATATTTCCGCCCAGGGTGAGGCACCTGCTAATAAATTGATGACTTTGGACGATCGAATATCCGTCACGGATTGAAGCTGGCTGCCTGGTTCTAGCCAGCCCCGAAATACCAGCGTGCGATTGTGAGGGCGCAGATCGCGATCGATTGTCGCTAGTTGAAAGTAACGCGCAACGGGTTGGCTGCGGTTGCGATGCAGGGCGCGCGCGATCGGCGATCGCCAGGGTGGTAGACTATCGTTCACGAGGGGTTTTTCTATACGTTTGGTACATTTTCAAGTGTAATTGACGATCTTTACTGAGGTGTCTCAGAAATTCCCCTGCCTCTTACCATCACCTCAAATTAGGTTAAGTAGCAAAAAACTAGTAAATTAGTTTGCAAACTTATTTAACTCGTAGTTCCGCCAGTGTACCTCGATCGAATCTCTAGAAGTAGCGCAAATACTCAGTTTTGACAAGATTGATTTATTTCGGGTCGATGCCGTATATTACTAACTCTGTTCAGAAATTAGCATAGCTCACTCATGGTTAGAGAACTTGACCGAGTTCGTCACGAATCTGGATCGACGAGCGCGGAGCTTTCGTCCCAAGCGCAACAATTAGATTTTCCCGCTACAGCACCCACGGCCAATCCGGTCTTTTTTAGAACTTACAGTCGCTTCACTGCTACCGGACGCGAGACATGGCAACAAGTCTGCACCCGCACCCTCGAAGGCTTGGTCAAGTTAGGTAAGTTAACCGACGCAGAAGCCGATATTATCGATCGAATGCAGCGGCAGGTAAAGGCAATGCCTTCGGGACGTTGGCTCTGGGTTGGCGGTAGCGAATGGTTGGAGCAACCCCAGAATTTTTCTGGTGCCTATAATTGCACGAGCACAAATGTCTGTGACTGGTCGGCTTTTGCCCTGATGATGGATTTGGCGATGATGGGTTGTGGTACGGGGGCAATTTTAGAACCCGATCTGATTGGTA
>NZ_JANPGM010000439.1:0-6997 GCF_031423935.1 Chamaesiphon sp. VAR_69_metabat_338 | reverse complement strand
GGGAACCCTTTTGGCAAGCCGTTCGCTTCGGTGGATTGGGTATCGCGATCGGCTGGTTTATTTCGACATGGGGAAGATAAGTTTAGTAAAATTGAGTCGATCGCCAAGATATGACAGACATCAGGGGCTTAAAGCCCTTGCCTGGAGGTACGGTTGTGCTGGATGCATTTTTACGGAAGGAGTTTAAATCCCGATCCTAAAAATATCGCTGTCTTAATTAAGATGCGTTCTTGGACAAAGTCCAAGAACGCACTTTCAACTTTTTAATCTTACTTTTTACCGAATAAACCGCTAAACATGCCTTCGCTGGGTTTTTTGGCAGCATTTTTGCCATTAGCACCATTGCTGCTCGGATTGGCGGCTCGATCGAATTCCTGCTTGGCTTGAAGCACTTGCGGATCGCGGGGTGCGAGTTGCATAGCTTTATTAATCGACAATTTGGCCATTGTCATTTGTTGTTGGTTGAGATAAACCAATCCCAAAAGAGTATGTGCGCGGGCATTATTTGGTTCGGTATTGATAACCTCTTTGATTTCGGGTACGGCTTTGACCCAATTTTTTTTGCTCATATAGTCTTCTGCACGTCGCAGCGCACCTTCGACTGGTGATGGTTTGTTTGCTTCTGCTGGAGCACCAGGGTTTGGTTTGACTGCGCCAGCGGGGGCACTAGTGGCGGTAGGTGGTGTCGATCTGACTGACTGCATCTGTTTGCGCAACAGATACACCATGTTCAGTTCGCTAATTTGATTGATAACCTGCTCGCTGTCGGCGATGACGACGTATTGCTGGGTGGTTAATTGTGCTAGCGATCGATCGTAAACTGATTCAAAGTCATTGCCACTTTGGTAAAGTTCTTGACAGAGCGGATCGGCGATCTGAATTTGGTTGCCTTCTTCGACCAATCTTTTGCCCATCAGTTCGAGCATGATCAGTTGCTCTTGGAGCTGAGACGATCGCGAAAGTTGACCGTAAGCATGAGTAATCAGCCGCGAGAATAGGCGCACGGCTAAGTCACGCTCGGCAGCGGTTTTCCATTGCGCACTATCGGGGTGCAATAATCTGGCAACGGCTTGATAGCGTTCTCTAATATTTATTTCGCCAGCATTCACACTTACGCCGAGAATCGCGTGTCGATCGGTAAAGTCAAACTGAAATAATCCTCGATCTAGTTGAAAACTCATATACTTTGGTACGCAGCAACAGGAGTCTTGTAAGTGGGAGTACGCCCATCCAGTAGCTAGTTTTGTAGAGTAACGATCGCGATCGCTACCACCAGATATTACTACTTTCATCCGAGTCTCGATCGATCGATCGACTCGATAGGGTACATCATCTATATATTCCCCATCTGGCACTCAATATTAACGTTTGTACCAAAATTTTTTAATTAGGGGTTGGGGATGAGACTTCAGGTTTTTAGTTTCAATGACTAAAATTAGGAGCATCACCTTACAATTGCTTCTAAGCTCTACCCCTTACCCTCCACCCTCTATCCCCTACCCTTTCTACTTATGCAATACCGTCGTTTCGGACGTACCGAGCTACAGATGCCCGTTTTTTCCTGTGGCGGCATGCGCTATCAACACAAATGGCAAGATATTCCCCTAGCTGAAGTTCCCGCCGAAAATCAGCGCAACCTCGAAGCAACGATCGAAAGATCTTTAGCCGTCGGCATCAATCATATCGAAACAGCAAGATTTTACGGCTCTTCGGAGGTGCAACTCGGCCAAATTTTACCGAAACTAAACCGGCAAGATTTTATTTTTCAAACTAAAGTTGCGCCGGTTGCCGACCCGCAAGAATTTCGGAAAACCTTCGAGTTATGCCTGTCGCGACTCAATTTAGAGTATGTCGATCTGTTGGGCATTCACGGTATCAACAATGAAGAACTAGCCGACCAGACTCTCCGCGCTGGCGGCTGCTGGGAAGTCGCCAAACAACTGCAAGCTGAAGGCAAAGTGCGGTTTATCGGATTCTCGACACATGGCAGCACCGACACGATCGTCCGCACGATCGAAACCAATAAATTTGATTACGTGAACCTCCATTGGTACTATATCAATCAAACTAATTGGCCGGCGATCGAGGCAGCCACGCGCCACGACATGGGCGTATTTATCATCAGTCCCACCAATAAAGGTGGCTTGCTCAACCAGCCCTCAGCGAAATTAGTCGAACTTTGTCAGCCCCTAAGTCCGATCGTTTTCAACAATCTCTTTTGTCTGAGCCATCCCCAAGTTCATACCCTCAGCATCGGTGCCGCTACCCCCAGCGACTTTGACGAGCATCTCCAGACGCTACCATTACTCGATCGCGCGGCTGAATTGCTACCACCCATCATCGATCGCCTAGAACGCGCCGCAGCTAGTAAACTGGGTACAGAATGGGTGCGCACCTGGAAAGAGGGCTTGCCAGCCCCCTCAGACACCCCTGGGAACATTAATATCCATACCATTCTCTGGCTGCGAAATCTGGCGATCGCCTACGATATGGTTGAGTACGGCCAGATGCGCTACAATCTGCTCGAAAATGGCGGACACTGGTTTCCTGGAGCCAAAG
This sequence comes from Chamaesiphon sp. VAR_69_metabat_338, assembly GCF_031423935.1. Classification (NCBI taxonomy): domain Bacteria; kingdom Bacillati; phylum Cyanobacteriota; class Cyanophyceae; order Gomontiellales; family Chamaesiphonaceae; genus Chamaesiphon; species Chamaesiphon sp. VAR_69_metabat_338. The sequence continues at coordinate 4,438 of NZ_JANPGM010000439.1, read as the reverse complement.
CCACCAACATCGACGAACTCGATTTTTCCACCTGTCTAGCTGCCAGTCCCCATGCCACCAGAATCCCCACTCTCCTTAGGGAAACAGATCTGCTCCTCGGTGGGATGGAAGTTAAAAGATTGTCTCAGAGTTGAAATAGTTGGGAGTTGGGAGTTGGGAGTGCGGAGCGATAGATTAAAGCAGGGGTGAAGATCGCAAATAACAAAACGGACGCTTGCGTCCGATCTCCACTCCCAACCCATTGACTACCCCACTAAAATGTGCTAACTTAGCAAAGCGCATAAAACGCACCTCAAGAAAAATGTAACAAGCGGATGTGGCGGAATTGGTATACGCGCACGCTTGAGGTGCGTGTGGCTTAGTCCTTGGGAGTTCGAGTCTCCCCATCCGCATAGTTCGAGATCGATCGACAAACAACCCCAGTTTCTTTAGAGAAATTGGGGTTGTTTGCGAGAGTCTTCCCTGATGCATTCGGGTTGTCAGATATAGATAAAGTTCGCCGTGCGAATTTTCTAAACCAGTTATGATATAATTTCAATAGTTAGGGCACGTGGCTCAGTGGATAGAGCATCAGGTTCCGGTCCTGAGGATCGGGGGTTCGAGTCCCTCCGTGCTCATAGATCTAGTCAAAGAAGCAGCGAACGTTTTGAGTTTCGCTGCTTCTTTTTTGACTCGTGAATTAATCGATACCGAGCAACGGATCTAGTTTACCGCTGTCGTCTAAGTCGTGCAGATCGTCACAGCCGCCAATATGAGCGTCATCGATGAAAATTTGGGGAACCGATCGTCTCCCGTTAGCTCTTTTGGCCATTTCCGAGCGCGCCTGTTCGTCACCATCGACCGAATACTCGGTAAACTCGACACCCTTACTCTTCAACAAAGCCTTAGCGCGGATACAATATGGGCAACTCCGCCAGGTGTAGATTTCAATATTTGGCTGCATAGCAACTTTAGCTAATTTAATCCAGGTTTTACCCACTCATTCTGACATTTTTCGACAGCGATCGCTCTCTGTCTCGAATTTTGGCGATTTTAGGCACAAAAAATAGACCACCAGTAAATAGCGATCTAAGTTGCAGTAGTTATTGGGTAACTAATATAACTAAAGCCTACTCGTAAATTTACGCTAGATAATCCGCCAGTTGTACGGAGTTGTCTCAGTCAAAAGGCTGGAGTTTGCAACTCGATGCAGATGGGATGAAGCATCAAGATGCCTGATAGCAAGCGATTGTATCGATCGACTCGCGCCTCTGATGCTAAATTTGCTATAGTCAGCATAGAGTGAGAATACTACTAATTTTAGGAGAGCATCCCCAATGGCGTTCGTACAAGAAGCTTTGCCTTATGATGTCAGTGCTTTAGAGCCACACATGTCTGCAAAGACGTTTGAGTTTCACTATGGTAAGCACCATGCAACCTACGTGAGTAACCTCAACAATCTCACCAAAGATACGCCGATGGCGGATATGTCGATCGAAGATGTTGTTAGAGGTAGTTTTGGTGATGCTAGTAAAGCGGGCATCTTTAATAATGCCGCTCAGGTGTGGAATCACGCATTTTTCTGGAAATCCATGAAGCCTAATGGTGGTGGTGCCCCAACTGGTGAATTGGCAGCCAAAATTAATGCTGATTTCGGTAGCTTCGACCAATTCAAAACAGACTTTAAAGCTGCTGCTACAACTCAGTTTGGTAGTGGTTGGGCTTGGTTGGTAAATGATGGGGGTAAGCTCAAAATTACCAAAACTGGTAATGCTGAAAATCCCCTCGTTAGCGGTCAAACACCTCTGCTGACACTAGATGTCTGGGAACATGCCTACTATCTCGATTTCCAAAATCGTCGCCCTGATTTTATCAGTACCTACTTAGATAGCTTGGTAAATTGGGATTTTGCTGCGGCTAATCTCAAATAGTCGCTAGTGGACGCGCAAGCGTCCACTCCTTTTCTGTACTCATGACATGAATTTCAACTGCTTTAAAGGCGGTTTTTGCTGTCAATCGGCTGCAATTTGTCCGTACTCCGATCCTAGTTTGCTTGTGACTGGCTGCCGAGACGATCGAACTGCTTCGATCGGTGGCTGATATAAAACCTCCAAGTTAGCGCGCAGCCCACAGACTTATTAGTATTGAAGAGGGACAGATGGACGATCTCAGCACTGTCCGATCGACACATTTTATCTGAGTCATTTCGCAGCAGATTTGGCTTTGCAAATCGTAAGTTGGCACATTCTATTGAGGTGAATTGCGATAGTATCACCTGCCTCGAACAGATGTGCCCAAGTTTACGATACATACCAAAAATCTGCTCGATTGAGTGATGATTACTCCCCGAACAGATCTATACATTCAAATATTATTAGACAATAGTCAGATTAAGTGCGGAATCGACGCTTATTCTGTCTGTGTCTGGCAATTGCTTTGCGCTTGCGCTTCTCAATTGGAGTTTCAAAGTGTCTGTGTTTCCGCATATCAGGAAAAATCCCCGCTTTGGAGACTTCTCGCTTGAATCGGCGTAGCACTGACTCAATGCCTTCACTTTCACCGGGAATTACTTGAGACATCCTAACCCATCCAAAAAACTTAACTAACATTATGGCTGAAAGAGTGGTGCTCTTTCAGCTATCTATCTACCAAAATAAGGACAAACTTATCGTCTGCCCTTAAAACCTTCTAGCGCGAACTAAGGGGTTCGGGCTTAGTAGCGGCGGTTGCCACCACCACCACCACCGAAGGAGCCTTTTTCTTCGCGAGGTTTGGCTTTGTTGACTTTGAGATCGCGACCCATCCATTCAGCACCATCGAGAGCTTCGATAGCAGCAGATTCTTCTGCGTCAGTTTCCATTTCAACAAAAGCAAAGCCGCGTAGACGACCAGTTTCCCGATCGGTAGGCAATTGAACTCGTTTGACCTTACCGTATTCGGCAAAAGTCTGAGTCAGGTCATCCTGCGTAACTTCGTAGGATAAATTGCCGACGTAAATTGACATATCGCTGTCTCCAGAATCCTGTAGGTGTAGAGAGTTAGATTCGGAGAAAAGCTTGTAAAAAGAACCATACAGCCGAAAATAATCTTCATTTATAATGGTAGCACAGGATCGGTGTAAACCGATCGACTATCATAATATCGATTGATTTCCGATGGCAAGTATTCGATCGGTGCTGGAATTTTTTAAGATGAGTGGAGCTAGGCGAACTTGATTCCCCAAGCTAAATATAGCGTCGAGAGATCGCGGCTAATTGCGATGTCATCAACGGCAATCGACACAAAAATCTATCCATTGACTCAAAATACTTACTAAAAAATAATTATTTAGTTGTTAACTTATGTCTCAAGAATTGAACATTGGTGCCACCGTGCGGCTAATTCTGCTGCCAGCATATCTAAAAACTGCCGATCCAATGCCAATGTTGCGACCATCGAGCCTTTTAGAGGTTGGTGCCGAGGGGATTATTACCGATCGCCGACCTGGTAATTATTGGGCAGTCAAATTCGATCGCAGTTCCTTTTTGTTGGAAGCTCGCTACTTGGCGGTAGTGAGTAGCTAATAACATTTGGCAACTACTCAGAGACAGAGCCACAACCGACACAAAAATTAGCACTGCTTATGATGGTCATAAGTTATTCTAAATAATGAGGATCGATAAAAAGGTAAATGACATGACACAGGCATTTAATGGCGGAGACAAGAGCAGCTTTTTGGTAGGACAGACTCCAGCCAGAAGATGGCAAAATGTGGCGATGGGCAGTCTGGGTCTGTGGCTCAGTGGTAGTTTGGTATTAGATTTGGTCGTCATGCCGACTATGTGGACGACTGGCATGATGCAGAGTAGTGGCTTTGCCTCGGCAAGTTATAGTATTTTTTGGATTTTCAACCGTGTCGAGTTATTGTGTGCGGCAGCGGCACTGAGCAGTGTCTGGGCAGTGGTTGAGGTGTCGAGAGCTAGTGTAGAGACTAAACGGGAAATGCTCGCCAGTGCCATGATGCTGTTGTTAATTGCCCTGAGCTATACTTTTGTGCTGACTCCCTACATGAGTGGATTGGGGATAGATTTAGATGTACTGGCGACGACAAAAGCTGTGCCCGCAGAAATGAACCAAATGCACGCAATTTACTGGGTACTTGAAGCAAGTAAATTGGGAATTGCGGGGCTGTTGTTATCGAAATGCAATCGGGCGATCGCGCACTAAGATCGTCTCACCCAGTCAAATTAGCCGGATCGAACTCAAAGTTTGCCAATGAAGATTGCCGCAGCAGGTTTGCCTGTCTGCGGATGTATGGGTTCGCGGATTTGGATGATGGTGTGCGCGTCACGACTGACGACAGCATCGACAATCGACACTACAATACATTCTTATGAATCAAACAGTCGGAACCGATCGCGCTAGCTAATTTAGATCGGTGATTTAGTGATGTTAAATCCTTACGAATAGAGGCACCGAT
>NZ_JANPGM010000438.1:0-6514 GCF_031423935.1 Chamaesiphon sp. VAR_69_metabat_338 | reverse complement strand
CAACCCAACCTACAGATCTGGGGAGAAGATTTTTAACGCGAAGGTCGCAAAGGTTTTTGGTGTTGGGGGAGGTTGTTAGTGGGTACCGCAAAGGGCGCAAAGGGGGAGGAGTGTGAATTGGGATGGTTTTTGGATTCCTATCCAGATTGCAACGCGATCGACTATCAATTATCAATTATCAATTATCAACTAAGCGACAAATCGACTGAAAACGATTTGATTTGGCAGCCATGGCGATCGCCAATAGAGATCTTGGACGATCGTCGCGTCTTGAAACTGCACTACTGCCAGATTGTTTAAACCTACGACTTCTCGACCCTCTTGAAACCAGCGAGAGTTCCACCACGGCAATCGGTGGAGCCATTGGTGGAGTTGGAAATTTTTAGAAGTGCCAGGAGCGGAAACGGGTCGATCGATCGATTGCGGTGCGTTCTCGTTGGCGTAGCCTCTCCTTTGGAGAATCGCTGGTAGTGTTGCCCGATGGCGAGGCAGCCATTCGAGGGTACAGCTCCAGTCGTGAGGATGGGGGATATCGGATCGAGATGTCCGAGATCGGCGGAATGGCAACATTTGGGGTGGGTGGTTCCAGCCGATCGAGTGGCGGGTTGGTTCGGCTAATAACCAATCCTTTAGCCGCGTGTGCGCCAGTCTCGTCTTGGCTTCCTCATTTTTGAAGGCACTGGCGGTTAATTGCACGAGGGTGGAGGTGGAGTTGCTGGCAAACTGATGGTGGGATAAGCGCGCCACGGTACCGGCATGAATATCCCCAGATAGCACCACAAGGCGATCTCGATGGGCAAAGAGAGTGGTTTGCAGTTGCGCTAGGGCGCGGGTATTGATATTCCAGCTATCGCCAACATCGCTCCCAAAGATCCGGGCGTGAGGTGGCGGATCTGCGGCATATCGATCGAGTGAGTAGTGATGGATGCAATCGATAATCTCTAAACTAAATAGATTGGTCGGCGCGACGATAAATGTTTGTCTGGATGCGGCGGTGGGAGAGCTGGCTTGGAGTGGCTGGGTTAATTGACGATCGAAGGCGGTAGGGGATAATAACATCGGCGGGTCGATCGGCGATCGAGTGAGATCGTAACCGCGCCAGGTGCGGGTATCTAAAACTAAGATTTCGTGGCAATTACTCTCGATCGAATAGTGCCACGCGATCGCCTCAGGATCGCGATCGAGGATCGAGACTGCCCCATCCCGTACAAATTTGGGCAATCCCGCCAAGTCGCACTGGGGTATGCCCACTAGTCGGGCGATCTCAGCGTGTGCGGTTGGATCTGTGCCGCCACTCGCCGACCAAGTTTGAGCGGCAGCCAAGAGTTTCGCCCCTGCCGTTCCCGCTGTAAATCGATCGGGTGTATTGCCCCAACCTTGAAATATTGCATAAGCTAGCAGCGCATTTTGGACGACATGTCTGCCCAAAGATCGACCCAGCACCCGCAGACACCAAGCTTGATTGAGATTCCAATCGTCACTAACTTCATGGTCGTCAAAGATCGTATACAGCGGGATATTGGCCAAGGCTCGACGCACTTGCTCCAAGCCGTCGCGAAATTGGGTTAGCTGCCGCACTTGCCGATCCCACCGTTGGGCGGCTTGTCGATCGGGTGAGATCGCACTACCAACCGGAAAAGTTTGCGGCCAACAGGCTGGCGACCAGCCCAGCAGATAGATTGCGGCATATTCACCCAAACTAAATAGATGATTGACTACCTTGTGATGGCGACCGTTTAATCCAGCCGTAAAGCCAGCTCGATCGGTGGCGACCTCAGCTCGATCGCCTGTGAGCTGTTCGGACGGCAATGGTTCTGTCCATCCCAGCAACTGCTCGCTGAGGCTACTAGCCACCCAAAACAGCGGATCGGCGACATCATCGCCATAAATTTGATCGCCTGTAAATAAGAGTTGCTGAGGACGTTGTGACGGGATGCGTGCTGATGCCGCGAGGAGTCGATCGAGCATTGGTAAGGCATCAAAGCCATCACCGTGAGGTTTGCGGCAGGAACCATGCACGATCCGCAGATCTGTCAGTCGATCGGCTGGCAGCACAAAGGTTGGATACTGATGTGCAAAATAGCTAATATTCGCATTCGGCAGATCTGGAGCGGCTAGTGCCTGCTGGAGCGATCGAGGATAGACCCCATCTTCCATGACATTATCCCGCGCACAAAATGTCAGATCGTAGGCATAGACTCGATCGGCTGTTAATATTTCACCATCCCGATTTGCCATCGCCGTAACCGCAACGATATGCAGGTGTGCGCCGATGGCGATCGTCTCCCGACAGCCTGACAGTAGCAAATCGCCAATGCGATCGCCATTCTCTGCTGTGGCGAAAACCGCCAGCGTGACCTGACAAACGGCTCGCACAGCCACCCAAACAGTGACTGACTCCGCCGTCGTCTGCCGCAGAATCGGCCCCGCTAAAATCAGTGGTAATTCAGTCATCGATTCTGTTGCTGCTGAGGCAGACGCTTCGCCAACGCCAACGAATGGGTAAATCGGACATCCAGAGCTAAATTATATGATTCGATTGCCACCTGCTGCTCGGGAGGTGAGAGTTGAATCTCTATCCTTACATCTTTAGGACTACCTCGCATTTATATAGATGGTACTTAAGACAGAGTTACTTAATAGCTACCTCAGATAAAGTAGTAAGGAGTCAAGTCAATAACTTAAATCGGTGGCAATCGATTTTTAGCTGACAACTGCGAAACCACCCTAGCTACCTGAAGGAGTTCTAAACAATGAAAAAATCACCCTGGATCGAGTTCATCAGTGCTGGCATCCTTGCCACTAGTATTTCTGTCATCTCTATGAGTTCGCCTGCTGCTGCCCAAGTAACGACACCTAGCACAAGCACAGGCACAGGCACTCAAGGCACTACGACCACGACTTACGAAAAAAATGATAATAATTACAATCCCGGTCTCTGGGGATTGAGTGGTCTGCTAGGCTTATTTGGACTATTTGGCCGTCGCAAAGAGGAAACTCACAATACCACCCGTCGCGATGATGCCCCAGTCTACCGCGATCCTAGCATCCGCTAAGCGCAACTATTTACATGGGCGACTTAGGCTGTCATTCGGATTATTTATGCGATCGAATGATGGTCTAGATCGAGCCAAAAAATATTTAATTAAAGGGAGCGAGTTTACAAAGTTAAACTCGCTCCCTTTTTAGCTCGTAATTATCCTACTCGCGATCGAGCTGGGAATTCTGGATGTTGCCAGGTGGAGAGATGAGCTTGGAGTTCTGGGAAGAAGGCATTAAAATCTCGATCGAGATTACTATATTCACGTTCGAGGATTGGCATCGCAGTGGCTAGTTTGATTCTGTCACCCATTCTGGCTTGAATCCGAACATCGATTCTGTTCAAGGCATGTTCCACGCCAGCTAAATCTCGATAGCTGCTCAACCAATCGCCGTCTATCATCCGTTCGATGACTTCTTTTGCCACCTGCGGGATCTCGCCTGGGTAGTTCTGAAATGAGTTGTAGATCTCACTGGTAAAGTCAGCAAAAGATCGATCGCTATATAAATCCCAATTCTTCACTAATAGGTGGTCATAGAAAACATCGATTAATATGCCTGCAAATTTACCGTACTCTCGGTCGATCCTCTGCTTGCTGGTTCTGACAGTAGCATGATTGTCTGTAAATTTGTCAATGGCGTAATGTCGAGCCACACCTCGCCTTAATTCATAATTGAGTCTATCTAAATCTCTACCTTTAACCAGATCGCCAAGTAAGTTACCCAATCGATTCTCAACGTTTGGTTCTGACAATAAAATATGAGCAAGCCAGTTCATGGGATTATCGATCATGATTATTGTTCGAGCTAATCGTTACCTGTAATTACTGTGGACTTTTCCAGGGATTCTTTTTCTAGCCCACTTATCTGCAAATACTCCTTTGTAGACATCATCCCAAGCTGACGTTAGATGCGATGTACTTAACAGATGTCTCGATCTGGGGTTGTATCCTAAAGTTCGATTTTCTAGCAAGTGATATTTTGACTCGGCTTGACAAAAATCTCTCAAAGGATTGTGACGATATGGATAAATTTTAATCTTACTAGTATCGACTCTATAGGTTCTACTCATAGTATTTTTATATTTAAAGTACTCATTCTATGGTTACCATCATTGTATCTTCAAATACTTCAAATATTTTTTGCTCTGTTTCATAGTTTGAAGATGACTGCAAGTATCCATGTTTGTTGATAGTATCTTTCGCCACTCGATCGAGTCTAACTAATTCGCTCGATTAAGTTCTCATCATCTTCCGCTAGATCGACTTCCTCAATCAGCGATGCTAACAAATCCACATCTACAGGTGGCGATTCAACTGCCACAACTTGACGGACAAATTCAGGACATTTAGCAGCCGGTTCGTTGGCGTATAGCCTACCGGAGGTAATCGTTAGTGCTGGAAGACGAAAAAATATCCAAGCAGCAGAATCGCGGTGAGGGTTGCGTAAAAAGGCCAAACAGCAAACGAGAGAAAACCTCCAACCGTAGCCATCACGGGGTTGAATTTGTCTTGTGAATCGACATTGTTTTTAGCAACAATGACATAAAGATCTGCAACCGTTGCGTTGCTATCGCGTAATTTTGCCACAAATGCGTTGTAGGTATGTCGAAACCCTTGTTCTAGTCCCAAGTAATAGGCATCGAGGAAGCAGAGTGCCAAGATGGGCAAGAGTGCGACGAACGTGAAGCTAGTTTTACCTTTATCAGCGACGACGACCAAAATTGCAGCCACGATCGTGACGCAAAGGGTTTTGCAGTTGGAGCTATTGGTTGCCATGCGGGTAATGACAGTTTGGAGCGCGGTGAGATAGCTTTGGACGGCGGTCGATTCTGAATGGAGTGGTGTGGGTGTTTGCATATCTCTAGTAGTGGGAAATCGAGTTGGCGATCGATCTCGATCTCAAAATTGAATTTCGATCGTACTTCAGGGAATCTTTAATAATAGAGCAATAATGCTTTTCGATACATCCAAGCAAAATCCAGCCTAGATTGCCATGTCACCGAAGTCCTTCTCGTCAGCTTCAAACCAACCCATCGATCCAGCATTACAGCAGAGCGAGTTTCAGATCGATCTCCAGGGCTTAATCAAATTATTGGCAAAGAACCTCTATGCTGAGGCGGATGTCTTTGTGCGGGAGATGCTGCAAAATGCTCACGACTCGGTGAAGCGGCGGAAGGAGCTAAATACAGAGGTTTCACAGCAGGGAGAGATTCGGGTTTATGTAGATCGCATCGCGGGGACAATTACGTTTACGGACAATGGGGCGGGGATGACAGAGCAGGAGGTGCGCGAGTATCTTTCGACAATCGGGCGCAGTGGTACGGATGCGTTTCGGCAGGAGTTAATCCGGCAAGGACGGAATGCGACGGATGTGACGGTGATCGGGCAGTTTGGGATCGGATTGCTGTCGGCGTTTATTGTCGCAGATCGCGTGGTGGTAGAAACTCGATCGTGGCAGGCTAATCATCCGGCTTGGCGTTGGGAAAGCAATGGTGAAAAAACTTACAACTTACAGCCAGGAGAAAAAGAATCGGCTGGTTCGGCGGTGACGCTGTATGTGAACGATAAATATCGTGACATGCTGAATTTAGAGGATTTGCGGAAGGCGATTCGCAAGTATGCGGATTTTCTGCCTGTGGGGATCTACGTCAATGATGATGAGGCTCCAGCGAATGCGGTGAATGCACCGTGGCACAAGCATTATGACAATCCCAAAGAAGAATTGGTGGAACTATCGATTTTTGTGGCGCGACGGTTTCCAGATAACCCGCTATCAACGATTCCGATTCATATTACCCATCCTTATAAGGTAGATGGGGTGCTGTATATATCAGATAATCGGATTCCTGATGTGAATACGACGGGGTTGGTGGATATTTACCAGTCGCGGATGTTTGTGATGGAGGGCAATCGCGATATGTTGCCTGCTTGGGCAAAGTTCGTGCGGGGGATTATCGATTCTTCGGCATTGACTTTGACGGCTTCGCGGGATGCGATCCAGCAAGATGCCGTCCAGAAGGAAATCAAGGCACAGTTAGGCGAGGCGGTAATCCAACATTTGATGGCACTATCGAAATCGGATGAGGGCAAGTTTCAAAGGTTGTGCGATTGGCACCATTACCACCTCAAGGGGATGGCTCTGCGGGATGATACGTTCTTTCAATCGGTGTCGGATTTGATTCCATTTGAGACGAATCAAGGGCCGATGAATTTGAAGCGGTATTTTGAGGAGGCAAAGCGATTAGGGCAGTCGGAAATCGATCTGTTGTATTTTGACGAGCGGGGTAGTGCGACGCAGTTTTATATGCTGTGTGAGGCGCGGGGTTTGCTGGTGGTGGATGCTAGTCAGGTATTTGAGGATGCGTTTTTGGAGCGATATGGACGGCTGCATCCTCAAATCAAGTTGCGCCAATTGAATATTGGCGAGTCGGATTTTATTTTTGAAACGCTCCAAGGAGACGAGCGGGATGAGT
>NZ_JANPGM010000437.1:0-7767 GCF_031423935.1 Chamaesiphon sp. VAR_69_metabat_338 | reverse complement strand
GAATCGATTCATTAGTAACTCGATAAATAAGTCGATGTTCTAAATCTACCCGCCGCGACCAAGTATTTGCTTCCATGAATTTTAGTGGTTCTGGTTTACCAATGCCAGAAAATGGATCGATGCAGATAGACTCTATCAAATCTAGTATCTTATTCGCTTTTGGAACATCTTGCCTATACCACCATTGTAAATCCGCCCTAAAGTCTTCATCAAAGATGATTCTTCTTTGGAAAACAAGGATTTCTGGATTGGAATCGGACGATTTCTTATCCTTCTTTTTCGCGGACAATTCCTAACTCCTCACATAATGTAGAGATCGATCGAGCTGGATTATCTAGATCCGAATGGGAATAACCTTCAATATCTCTTCGTTTAGCACGATCGATTGCTCCATGTAGCCTAGCTGCATTTGCTGGAGAGCGTAATAGATAGACAGTTTCGAGGAGGCTACTGAGATCTTCTTCAGCAATGAGCGCAACGTTTTTATCTTTACCATTGCGTTTGACAATAATAATGTCTTTGTTATCTACTACTCGGTCGAGTAGACTGCCTAAATTGCTGTTCGCTTCAGTATAACTAATTTCACTACTGGTCATAGACTGATGGTTCGATCGATTACATCGATTATAACTTGCCAATTTGGTCTAAAATCAATCCAAAGAAAAAGATCGATCGTCGAGATTCATCACAATCGATCGCATCTCGATCGCTAATCGATTACATGAATTGGGCCGTGGGTGCTGGCACTAAAAAACTGGCGCATGAGGGGATTGTCGGTCGTATCGATATCATCGGTGCTGCCATCCCATTGCACCTTGCCTTGATAGATGAAGACAATGCGATCGGTCGTGCGGCGAATGGTGCTGCTTTGGTGCGTCACCATCACGTAGGTGCTGCTACCAGCTTTAGTTTGGAGATCCCGTACCAAATCCTCGATGACTGTAGACGCGATCGGGTCTAGTCCAGCGGTCGGCTCGTCATATAGTAAGACTTCAGGATTATCTTCGGGGCGTTCGGGATTGGACATAATGGCGCGGGCAAAACTCACCCGTTTGCGCATTCCGCCGGATAATTGGGCGGGGTATCGATCTGCTACATCTGCCATTCCCACCATCGCTAGTTTAGTTTCTACCAGTTCCCGAATTTTCTGGCGAGCAATGCGGGATTGTTGAAATAACCGAAAACCCACATTTTCCTCGACCGTCAGCGAGTCAAAGAGAGCGGCTTGCTGAAACACCATGCCGATATAAATCGGGTCGTTACCATCTTCGATCAATCCCCGCCGCTGTTGTCCCTTAATCCATACTTCGCCTTCGTCGGGGGCGAGTAAACCAGCAATGATGCGTAAAATCGTCGATTTCCCCGTTCCCGATGGCCCGATAATGCCCAAACCTTGCCCGGGGTAAATATCGAGATTCATCCCGTCTAAAATCACGTTTTTACCAAAGGCTTTGGAGACTCCACGTAGCTGAATGATTGGTTCCATGAAGAAGGGAATAGGGAATAGGGGATAGGGAATAGAGTTAAATGCCAAACTACGGAAAATCTTGAGAATGCTAATTTGGGGAGTTGATTTTCCGAGATCGCAACTTGACTTTCAAATGCTGACTATCCCCTATCCCCTACTCCCTATCCCCTAGTCGAACTAATCTACCGAATTATACCGCTGAGTGAAGATCCCGCCAATTGCGGCAATTGCAGCTAGGCTCAATAAAACAGTGGAAACACCGAGTGCTGTTTCGGCAATCCCTGTGAGTGCTAGCGGCAGACTCAGCGCGATATTAATGGCATTATTTTGGAGTCCAAATACTTTGCCGCGCATTTCTTCTGGGGTTTCGCTTTGAATCGTCGTCTGCATCGGAATCAGAACGCTAGCACTAAAGACACCCATGCCGACCAAGCATAATAGACTCAACCACAGGGAATTGGAAAATGATAACCCAACTAGCGAGGCAGCAACACCCATCGAACCATACAAACTCAACTGCGCGCGAGAAAATTTGCGATCGAGGTAACTCAGCCCGACAGCACCCAATGCCATCCCGACGCCACCAGCAGCTAAGAGAAATCCAAATTGGGAAGCTTTGATTTCGGGCAGCAATTCAGCCAGTCGCACGGCGACGATCGTCATCGATGCAATAATCGATTGCAAGATTACCAGTTGAATCAATGCGCCTTTGATCTGTTTATGTTCGCCCAGATAGCGGATTCCATCCTTAAGGTCGGCTAAGATGTGCGGCTCGTCTCCAGTCGGGATTTGCTTCGTTTCCCCCGTGCGGATGACTAACAGTAAGACACCCGCCACTACATAACTAGCTCCGACTAATAACTCTTTGCCAATATTTACTCCCAAGCCAATGCTTGCACCAAAACTATCTGCTAAAGCCAGAATGGGATCGCCAATGGCAAATCCCACAATTAGCGAACCCATCGCTGTTGTCGTGTAGAGCGAATTTGCGGAGAGTAAATTGGGCTTATCGACAATCATCGAAATTGCCGATTGTTCGGCAGGGGCAAAAAATTGACCGAGGGTAGACACTGCAAAAGTGATAACTAACAGAATCTCAAACCCAAACGGTAAATTTGCGACAACTTGCCCTCTGGTCAGCCATAGTAAAAATGGCACGAGTAGCACCAATCCGCCCCGCAGCAGGTTGGTAATTACTAAAACCTCTTTTTTGTGCCAGCGATCGACAAATATGCCAGCGAGGGATCCAAATAGCACTGCTGGAATCGTCGTCGCGATCGTGATCGCCGATACCCAGCCGCTGATACTCTGATTTCCTGATTGAAATTGACTTTCAATGATGGCAATCATTAAGATCAGATAGACTTTGTCCGCTAGCTGGGAGAAGATTTGGCCGCTCCACAGGGTGACAAAGTTTCGATTTTTGAGTACTGCCAAAAATCCTGGCTGAGGATCTACGTTCGCTGCTACCACATTACTTTGCTCGTTGACTGTTACCGGATCGGATGGCACCGCCTCACTCTCGCCATGACTTGTCATGAGATCGGTAGGTTCATTTTCTGGTACTTTGTTGTCAAAATCAGATAGTCGCATTGAAGAATGTGGTAGGGCTATGATAACCGCTGGAATTATTAAAGTTTGATGTTAAAAAAGTCCGATTTGCACTGGATCGAAGCTGCTACTGAATGGACAGCTTCGCGATCGGGCTAACGATGTAAATATCTTCTATTTTAAAGCGATTCGACGAGACTCGACAGAGATAGATTCTCTGCCTGTGGGCTGCGATCCCAGCTTATGTGTGAGCAAGTAGTATTATCCTCACTTATATTAAGTCGATAGCTAATTTGTGGCGAGGGTGAAAGCCGCACCTCAATTTAATTTGACAGCTCTTAGTGTAGCGGGTTTCTAATAGACTGGGGGACTAGGGATGACTCTTACTGGCTATAAATCGATGAGGGCGGCAGATTTAATTTGGATATTGAGATGGTAATGAATATATTGACGCAATATCCGCTCCAGCCGCCGCCAGACGCCAGCGAGTTCGAGATCGGAGATGGTGTCCAGGGAAAATTTATCGATCGCCAGCTCCAATCTGTGGAGATTGGGATCGGATAAATGCTGAAAGCACAGTAATTCTAGAGCATTAAGCCGATAATTAATCGACACGCTCGGATCGTCCGTGACAACCCCGAGCGCGATGGTGCTACCGGCTTCGATACTAAAGCCGATCTGCCACCCGATCGTGGTAAAGTTTGGCTCGATCGGTTGTCTGGTAATGCAGCAATCGTACACCTGGGGCGCGATCCCATCGAGCGCGAGCAGGTGAAAAATCCCCTGACATAAATGCGCGATCGAGGCTGTATTATCGCCGCGATCGAGGGCATTTAATCTACCCAAGTGGAGCAACAACAATTGATATAATTCTTCTTGAGGCCGCTCGGCCAAGGCTTGAGCTAAGACGATTTCGGCTAGGTACTGACTGGCGGCGAGTTTGCCCAAGTCATCGATTAACTTGTGATAGGAAATCGTCGTCTCGGCTTGGGTGATTTTGTCCAGGGAGCGACCTTTAAAGATTAAAAGGTCGTTGACCATAAATAGCGCGCTCCGTCCGCCGAGGCTCGATTTTGCCTAACGTGCGCCAGGAAAGATCGCTTTGATCGAGCCATGCTCGCGGGTGAGAATCGTCACCAGCCGATCGTTTTCACCGATGGGCATCGCTTTGAGATTGATCCCTGTCGCTTTGTATGTACCGCTCATGAACTAGCCTGCGCTGACAATTTTCATATACTATAAACTCGATCGAGTGCCGAACTTAGCATTTGTCACTCGATCGTCGAATCGCTGTTGAACTAACGAGCAACTCATGACCGAACCACAACCCACTTTCCTCCGCAATATTTGGTATTACGCTTTACCGGGTAGACAACTTAAAGCCGGACAGATGCTGACCAAGCAATTACTGGGCGAACCCGTGGTCTTTGGACGCACTCAGGATGGTGAAGTTTTTGCACTGCGGGATATTTGCCCCCATCGCGCCGTGCCATTGAGTTGCGGGCGGCTTACTGGCGATGAAATTGAATGTGCTTATCATGGCTGGCGATTCGATCGTACTGGTACATGTACGCTGATACCCGCACTCAATGCCGACCAAGATTTGGATTTGAGTAAGTTTCAAGTCCGCAGATATCCCGTGCGGGAAGTCCAGGGCAATATCTGGATCTATATGTCCGATCGCGATCGCGGCGAGGTGGCACCGACACTGGAAGTCCCATTCGTAGCTGGCTTTGAGGGGGAAACTTATCAAGCAGTCGTGACAATGAGCTTTCCCTGCTTCATCGATCACGCCGTTGTCGGCTTGATGGATCCTTCTCACGTTCCCTTCGTGCATCGGGCGTGGTGGTGGCGCACGGATGCCATCCTCACACCAGAAATCAAAGCCTTCGATCCGTCTCCCTACGGCTTTACCATGCGTCGCCATCGTCTGGAGCGGCAAACATTTTTCTACAAATTAATCGGTGGCGATGCGGAGGTGGAAATCGCCTTTTCATTACCAGGCGTGCGGATCGAGCAAATTGTCACCAATACCAGCCGTGTCGCCAACATGACGGTAATTACGCCGATTTCGGAGACGGAAACGGAAGTTACGACGCTATTTTATACGACGATCGGCTGGTTTAAACCCTTGCAACCGCTGCTGATCCCGTTTATCCGCACGTTTCTGGGTCAAGATCGGGATATGGTAGTCAAGCAACAAATCGGGTTAAAATACAATCCACCATTGATGTTAATCAGGGATGCAGATACTCAAGCAAAGTGGTATTACCAATTGCGATCGGAATTTATCAAATCTAGAGCCGAAGAACGCGAATTTAGCAATCCTGTCAAGTCGCAAGTCCTCAGTTGGCGCAGTTAAACCAACTACCACCCGCCGGACAGCTCGGGGGTGGTAGTTAGTTTGATGCTGGTGGATTGGAAGTCATGCTAGTGGCTAGATAGTAATGAGCAAATCTGGTTCGCCAGCGATCGCACAGAGCCGCTGTTAAGGCGATCCAGCAACGGTCTTACTCGCGACTTTCGCCAGACGAGAGATCGCCAGAAATCGAACTCGAACTCGAACCAGTGAGCATGTTCTCTAGTTCCATGCGCTGCTCCATTTGACGCAAGAAGTAGCCAGTCATCATCGCCGAACCGAGGAGGTTGGCGAGGTTGTCGCGATCGGTAGTAACTTGGACGCTGAAGCCTTCACTGGGCAACATTCCCAATAAACCTTGAATGTTGTGAGTGATAATATCTTTGACTTGGGGCGTGGTAGCCTTAGCAATTTGAGCCAAGACTTCTGGGGATTGATGTTGAAGATACTTCAGTAATTGATTGACCTGAGCATCTTCAGATTTGCGTTCTAGAAAATCAGGATTAAATGCCATTATGACTTAATAGTTAGATGGATCGAGATAATGATTATTAGTCTGCTCTATGCGATCGATTCGATATTGACTATGATACTGTGTTCTCGATCGAATCGCAGCGAGCAGATCGTTGATGTTAGTATGCCCTCAGAACGGTTATCCGCATCGATCGAGCAAAATTTATCATTGAAAGTCTAGGAAGCGATAACATCATTAAGATTGCGACAATGGCAAGCTATCTGCTTCAGTAGTGAAATCCACCCCGTTTTCATCCCGATCTGATGCGGCGGCAGTTTCGTGCTGTACTGGAGCCTCAGGCTGAATCGATCCTGCTGTAGTTTCGCCATGCGATCCGTCTGTGGCGGCGGGTGGCGTGGTATCGATTTCGAGCTGGACGACTTCCGCTGGTTCTGTCGATGTTGGTGCGACTAGCTGTTGAATGGGCAGATCTTTTAGTTCGTAAGTCCGGTGAAACTTGTCAGTGACTTGCAATAATGAAGAGCGATTTCCCGCTTGTCGCCGTTTGCGGACAAAGCCAATTTCAACTAGTTCTTGGACGTGTTGATACGCACCACTACCTCTCAATTCTACCAGATCGGTTTGGGAGATCGATCCTTTGATCGCGATCGCTGCCAGCGTGCGCAGCGCACCTGTGCCGATTTCCGGGGGAATCATCTTGTCGATCAATGTTTGAAAAGACGATCGCAATTGGAGGGTATAACCCGTTGGCGTTTCCACCACTTCGAGCGCACTATCGCGATGATTGTAGTCATCCATCAATTCGATCATCGCTGTTTCTGCGGTATCTCGATCGCATCCCGCACATTCGGCGATCGCCGCTAAGTCCAGGGGTTGTCCCTTGAGATACAAGATCGCTTCGATTTGACTGGAGAGACGAAACATTCTTTAGGAGTTGGGGGTTCGGAGTTGGGAGTTGCGGCTCGCGCTCGTCGGGTTCCCCGACGGTATAGCGAGACAAGACAGGGAGTTAGGAGTTAGGCTATTGATGCTATCTAGGGTTCAGACAATTCTAGATATAGCAGTCGCCAAGGCTATTAGGACACAGCGATTGAAATCGCGGATGCAATCACGCGGAGGTTTCCTCCGCATGTGTTGCACCAAGCAGCCGCTGGTGATGCAAAGTCCGCCTGTCTTGACGCGCTAAACCGTCGGGACACCCGACGAGCGCGCGTCGCTACGCGGACTAATTAGAAAACGTCCTCACGATCTTGGCGATTGCTATAGTGTCTAATATTATCAATTGCCACCTAAATCTCTGACAACATCAATCTTACTCGAAGAAGACCAATTCATCTTTTTCGAGTGCCATTTCATCGAGCGATTGCCAGCTTGGTTTCCACTGGGTGAGATCTTTGAGAGCCTGAGCATTGATCCAAAATCTGACATCAGGATCGCAGGAGGAGACCATTTCGGCAAATACCCACTTGCCATCATGCTTGCGATTGACGACCTGAAAATGTCGCCAGCCCCACATTTTTTGGGTAGCTGTCCACTTGGAGCCGAGGAGATGAGGAAATTTCTGTTTTTTTGCCATTAGGTAGTGAGGGGGCCGATCTATGCTACGGAATCGGCGGCTCGATTGGTGATTTCGCGCAGATGGATGATATCCTGGCGCGGATCGACTAGAGCGACTTGGACTTGGAGTTGTTCTCCCAATTCGACCCAGCGAGTACACCGCATCGCGAGTTCGATGCCTAATTCTTCAATCAGGATCAGTGCCAGACTTTCATCCTCGCGCAGCCAGCGCAGCATCAGCGCATCCCACTCGCGATCGCCCGATCGATTGAGGTATTCTAGCGTCCAATAGCGGTTAGTTTGCCGCTCGACCATCGTCGCTTCGTAGATATTCGTACCCAGAGCCAGCATGATTTC